>DAOMOI010000036.1:0-11206 GCA_035444225.1 Aquamicrobium sp.
CAGAGGACTGCAAATCCTTGCACGCCGGTTCGATTCCGGCCGAGGCCTCCAGACTGCGCGCGTCCCCCGTGGCGCCGCGCGCGTTCGTGAAGAATTCGCCGCTTTCGCGGGAAGCGGCCGTTTCGGGCGGTTGACGAGGGGTGCCCGCCGCCGGCGGGCATGATGACATGACGGTCGATTTCCAGGCTCTGCGCGTGAAGATGGTCGATGGCCAGATCCGCACCACCGACGTGACCGACACCGCGATCCTGACCGCCATGCTCGAGGTCGCGCGCGAGGCCTTCGTGCCGGCCGAGCTCAAGCCGCTCGCCTATATGGACGAGGACATCGCGCTCGGCGGCGGCCGTTTCCTGATGCGTCCCTCGCCCTTTGCCCGGCTGGTCCAACTCTGCGGCGTGCGCGCGGGCGACCTCGTGCTCGACGTCGGCTGCGGCCGTGGCTATTCGAGCGCCATTCTCGCCCGCGTCGCCGGCTTCGTCGTCGGGCTCGAAAGCGACGCCGCGCTCGCGGCCGAGGCGACGCGCGCGCTGGCCGAGGCCGGCTGCGACAACGTCTCCGTGATCGAGGGGGCGCTGGCCGGGGGCCATGCCGCGCAGGCGCCTTATGACGCGATCGTGATCGAGGGCGCGGTCGACGCGGTGCCGCCGGCGCTTTTCGACCAGCTCAAGGAAGGCGGCCGGCTCGTCGCCGTCGTCGGCGAGGGCAATTCCGGCCGCGCGACGGTGTGGGTCAAGGATGAGGGGCTCGTCTCGCCGCGCGTCGCCTTCAACGCGGCGGTGCCGATGCTCGACGCCTTCCGCCGCGAGCCGGCTTTCGTGTTCTGAGCCGCGTCCCGGCTCCGGCCGGGCAAGCGAAAAAGTTTCTGGATTGTTACCAAAGTGTAACGCCACCTTCCGGGAAATCGTGTAGCGTTCGCCGCAAAGCATGGACGGACCCGCGCTGGCGGGACGTTCGAGGGGTTGTCGCATGCCGGATTCCGGCAATGGACGCCGGATCCGGGCGCATTGCCGCGCCTGCGCAGTTCGCATGAGGTGAGTCGTGTCCGTGATTCGCAAAGGCTTCGTCGCCGTCGTCGCCATGTCCGGTTTGCTGGCGTTGTCGCAGCCGTCGATGGCGGAGACGATCCATGGCGCGCTCGCGCGCGCCTACCAGAACAATGCCAGCATGAATTCGGCCCGCGCCGGCGTGCGCATCACCGACGAGGGCGTGGCCATCGCCAAGTCGGGCTGGCGGCCCTATATCGGCGCGTCGGGAAGCCTCAACTACACCTCGACCAACAACACCAGCCGCATCACCACCGGCTCGTTCGGCATCCAAATCCAGCAGTCGCTGTTCGACGGGTTTACGACGCTGAACAACGTCCGCGCCGCCGAGGCGCAGGTGCGCGCGGCCAATGAGAGCCTGCGCAACACCGAGCAGGACATCCTGTTCAACGCGGCCTCGGCTTATGTCGACGTGCTGCGCGATCGCCAGATCGCCACCTATCGCGAGCGCAATCTCGACTTCCTCGGCGAGCAGGTGCGCGCGGCGAGCTCGCGCTTCGAGGTCGGCGAGGGCACGCGCACCGACGTCGCCCAGGCGCAGGCGCAGCAGGCCGCGGCCGTGGCGCAGCTGAGCGCGGCCCGCGCCCAGGTGCAGGCCAGCGAGGCCGCCTATCTGCGGCTGGTCGGCGAGAGGCCGAACCGGCTGGAGCCGGCCGGGCCGGTGGCGAAGCTGCTGCCGGGCAGCATCGACGCGGCGCTCGGCGCGGCGCTCCACGAGCATCCGGTGGTCAAGGCGACGCTGCATCTCGTCGACGCGGCGTCGTTTCAGGTCAAGTCGGCCGAGGGCACGATGCTGCCGCAGCTCAACGCGCAGGCCGGCGTCACCCACTCCTACCGCAACACGGAGAGCGGCCTGCCGGGCGTGGGGATGGGGACGGCCGACGGGTCGTCGAATTCGGCCTCGGTCGGGCTCAACCTGACGATCCCGATCTATCAGGGCGGGCTTGCCTCGGCGCAGGTGCGCCAGTCGAAGGAGTCGCTCGGCCAGGCGCGCATCGAGGTCGATGTCGCGCGCGACCAGGTGCGCAACGCCGTCACCTCGGCGTGGACGCAATATGTCGCGGCGCGCGAGGTGGTGGCGGCCGGGCGCGAGCTGGTCTCGGCGGCGCAGCTTGCGCTCAACGGCGTCATCGAGGAGCGCAATGTCGGCCAGCGCACCACGCTCGACGTGCTGAACGCGCAGGCAGACGTCATCACCGCGCAAATCAACGTCGCCAGCGCCGAGCGCGACGTCGTGGCGGCAAGCTATGCCATCCTGTCGGCGATGGGGCAGCTGTCGCCGCAGCGCCTCGGCCTCAATGTCGCGGTCCACAACCCGAGGGAGCATTACGACGCCGTCAAGGACAAGTGGATCGGAACGAAGACGCCGGACGGGCGCTGAGCGGCGGCTCCGGCTTCATGGCGGCGGCAAAGCTGTGTGAAAATTGCCGGGGCCGGGGAGCGGGGCTTCGCCGGGGGCGGCGACTGGTCTAACCTCGGCTTTCCGATTCGATGCCGCCGGTCCTGCCGGCGTCGTCGGGCAGGCGGAAAATCCGGAAGGCGGCGGTTTTGACGATGGTACAAGCTGGGGCACAAGCTGGGGCACAGAGTGGGGCGCAGGCAGGCGGCGCCCAGCAGCGCGAACCTTCGATGGAAGAGATCCTCGCCTCGATCCGCCGGATCATCGAGGACAGCGACAGCGTCCGCAGGCCGCTCGAGGAGGCGGAACTGCCGCCGGCGCAGCTTTCCGCCGTGCCGGCACCGGCCGTGCCGGCGCGCGGGCTTCCCGCGACCGGGCCTGAAGCCGGAAGCGCCGAAGACGAGGCCTCCGGGGCCGAGCCGCACGCCGGTATCGCCGACCATGGCGCCGAAGGCGCGCAGGCCGAGAGCGAGGTCCGCGTCTTTCAGGCCGAACTGCGCGAGACCACCTCGGCGCTCGATGCCGCATGGCAGGCGGAGCCGGCCGATGCTTCCGCCCCGGCGCAAACCCCGGACGATGCCTTGACACAGGACATCGGCGCCCATGACGCGGGCCGTGACGCTGACAGGGCGACCCCGGCGCAAGCCGCCGACCTGCCGGCTTCGACGCCGTCCGCGCGCGACGGGACCGAGGAGGCGCGGCCGGGCGAGGGCAGGCCGGTGCTGCTGTCCGACCATGCCGGCCGTCAGGTCGCGACCGCCTTCGGCGAATTGTCGGAAGCATTCGCGGCCAGCCGCCGCCGCTCCTTCGACGAGATGGCCGAGGAGATGCTGCGGCCGATGCTGCAGGACTGGCTCGACAACAATCTGCCGACGCTGGTGGAGCGGCTGGTGCGCGAGGAGATCGAGCGCGTCGCGCGCGGCGGCTGACGCGCCGTCGCCTGCCTTCGTTCCCGTCGATGCCGCCTTTCGGGGCGGTATCTTGCATTCGGGCCGATGCGAGGCACGGGGCACCGCCGGCGGGCGATAGTTGACTTGGCCCGGCCCTTCCGGTTTACACGGCAGGACTATCCCGAACCCCGGATTTTCCCAGATGCTCGACAAGACCTACGACGCCAAGGCCGTCGAACCCCGGATCGCCAAGGCCTGGGAGGCGGCGGACGCCTTCGCCGCCGGGGCCGGCTCGCAGCCGGGCGCCGAGAGCTTCGCCATCGTCATCCCGCCGCCCAACGTCACCGGCTCGCTGCACATGGGCCATGCGCTGAACAACACGCTCCAGGACATCATGGTGCGTTTCGAGCGCATGCGCGGCAAGAACGTGCTGTGGCAGCCGGGCATGGACCATGCCGGCATCGCCACCCAGATGGTGGTCGAGCGCCAGCTGGCCGAGAAGCAGATCCACCGCCGCGACCTGACGCGCGAGGAGTTCATCGACAAGGTCTGGGAGTGGAAGGCCGAATCCGGCGGCATGATCTTCAACCAGCTGAAGCGGCTCGGCGCGTCCTGCGACTGGTCGAGAGAGCGCTTCACCATGGATGAGGGGCTGTCGCAGGCCGTGCTCGAGGTCTTCGTCACGCTCTACAAGGAAGGGCTGATCTACAAGGACAAGCGGCTGGTCAACTGGGACCCGAAGCTGTTGACCGCCATTTCCGACCTCGAGGTCGAGCAGGTCGAGCTGGACGGCAATCTCTGGCATTTCCGCTATCCGGTCGAAGGCAAGACCTATGACCCGTTCGACCCGTCGAGCTACATCACCGTCGCCACGACGCGGCCGGAGACGATGCTGGGCGACAGCGGCGTCGCCGTCCACCCGGATGACGAACGCTATGCCGATCTCGTGGGCAAGCACGTGCTGCTGCCGATTGTCGGCCGGCGTATCCCGGTGGTGGCGGACGAGTATTCCGACCCGGAGAAGGGCACCGGCGCGGTCAAGATCACGCCGGCGCACGACTTCAACGACTTCGAGGTCGGCAAGCGCCACGATCTGGCGCTGGTCAACGTGCTGAATGTCGATGCGACGATAAATATCAAGGATAACGACGACTTCCTCGAAGGCGTTGAGAAAACGAGTCAACGCGAGGCCGTCTGGGACCAGCTTCACGGCCTCGACCGTTCCGAAGCGCGCAAGCTGGTCGTCCAGATCATGGAGGAGGGCGGGTTCCTCGACAAGGTCGAGCCGCACCGCCACATGGTGCCGCATGGCGACCGCGGCGGCGTGCCGATCGAGCCGTTCCTGACCGACCAGTGGTATGTCGACGCCAAGACGCTGGCGAAGCCCGCGATCGCCGCCGTGCGCGAAGGCCGGACCAATTTCGTGCCCAAGAACTGGGAAAAGACCTATTTCGAGTGGATGGAGAACATCCAGCCCTGGTGCGTGTCGCGCCAGCTGTGGTGGGGCCACCAGATTCCGGCATGGTACGGGCCGGACGGCCACGTCTTCGTCGCCAAGACGGAGAAGGAGGCGCTCGACGACGCGGTCGAATACTATCTCGCACTAGAAGGGCCGTGGAAGGCGTGGGTCGAGGAGAAGCTGGAAAACTTCCAACCCGGCGAGATCCTCACCCGCGACGAGGACGTGCTCGACACCTGGTTCTCCTCGGCGCTGTGGCCGTTCTCGACGCTCGGCTGGCCGGACAAGACCAAGGAACTGGATACCTATTACCAGACCGACGTTCTCGTCACCGGCTTCGACATCATCTTCTTCTGGGTCGCCCGGATGATGATGATGGGCCTGCACTTCATGAAGGAGGAGCCGTTCCACACCGTCTACGTGCACGCGCTGGTGCGCGACAAGCACGGCGCCAAGATGTCGAAGTCCAAGGGCAACGTCATCGACCCGCTGGAGCTGATCGACGAGTACGGCGCGGACGCGCTGCGCTTCACGCTGGCGATCATGGCGGCGCAGGGGCGCGACGTGAAGCTCGACCCTGCGCGCGTCGCCGGCTACCGCAATTTCGGCACCAAGCTGTGGAACGCCACCCGCTTCGCCGAGATGAACGGGGTGAAGCGCGATCCCGATTTCCGGCCCGAGGATGCGACGCTGACGGTCAACCGCTGGGTGCTGACCGAGCTTTCCCGCGCCACGGCAGAGATCACCTCCGGCATCACCAGCTTCCGCTTCAACGAAGCTTCCGCCGCGGCCTATCGCTTCGTCTGGAACCTCGTCTGCGACTGGTATGTCGAGCTGCTGAAGCCGGTCTTCGCCGGCGACGACGAGGCGGCCAAGGCCGAGAGCCGGGCGGCGATGGCCTACGTTCTCGACGAGATCTTCAAGCTGCTCCACCCGATGATGCCGTTCATGACGGAAGAGCTTTGGGCGCAGACGGCCGGCGAGGATACGCCGCGTGACACGCTTCTGTGCCACGCCGCATGGCCGACGCCTGATTTCGAGGACGCGGAGGCGGCGGCCGAGATCAACTGGCTGATCGAGCTGGTCTCCGGCATCCGCTCGGTGCGCTCGGAGATGAACGTGCCGCCTGCGGCCACCGCGCCGCTGGTGCTGGTGGGGGCGAATGCGGCGACGCGCGAGCGCGCGGCGCGCCACGACCCGGCGATCCGCCGGCTGGCGCGCATCAGCGAGGTCGGCTTTGCGGAAGGCGCGC
This sequence comes from Aquamicrobium sp., assembly GCA_035444225.1. Lineage (GTDB taxonomy): Bacteria > Pseudomonadota > Alphaproteobacteria > Rhizobiales > Rhizobiaceae > Aerobium. The sequence goes on from DAOMOI010000036.1 coordinate 6,044, forward strand.
CCAAGGGCTCGGCCCAGATCGTCGCCGGCGAGGCCACCGCATGCCTGCCGCTCGGCGACCTGATCGACTTGAAGGCGGAAGGCGCGCGGCTGGCGAAGGAGCTGGCGAAGAACGCCGACGAGATCGCCCGCATCGAGAAGAAGCTCGGCAATCCGCAATTCGTCGCCAAGGCGGCGGCGGAAGTGGTCGAGGCCGAGCGCGAGAAGCTCGCCGAGCTTCAGGAAGCGCGCGGCAGGCTCGATACGGCCCTCGCGCGGCTGCGCGAGGCCGGCTGAGGATTTCCGTGAGCCAACGGGCGGACGCTGACAGGCCCGCCCATAGAAGCTAAGTAGCTATTTCAAGCATTGAAAAAGCCAAGGAAGATCAGGAAACGCCATGCCTCCCTATCGCTCCCGCACCACCACCCACGGCCGCAACATGGCGGGCGCGCGCGGCCTGTGGCGCGCCACCGGCATGAAGGACGGCGATTTCGGCAAGCCGATCATCGCCGTGGTCAACTCCTTCACGCAGTTCGTGCCCGGCCATGTCCACCTGAAGGACCTCGGCCAGCTGGTGGCGCGCGAGATCGAGGCGGCCGGCGGCGTCGCCAAGGAGTTCAACACCATCGCCGTCGACGACGGCATCGCCATGGGCCATGACGGCATGCTCTATTCGCTGCCGTCGCGCGAGATCATCGCCGACTCGGTCGAATACATGGTCAACGCCCATTGCGCCGACGCCATGGTCTGCATCTCCAATTGCGACAAGATCACGCCCGGCATGCTGATGGCGGCGCTCAGGCTCGACATCCCCTCGGTGTTCGTCTCCGGCGGGCCGATGGAGGCGGGCAAGGTGGTTCTGTCCTCCGGCAAGGCGCAGGCGCTCGACCTGGTCGACGCCATGGTGGCGGCGGCCGACGACAGCGTCTCCGACGAGGACGTGAAGGTGATCGAGCGCTCGGCCTGCCCGACCTGCGGCTCGTGCTCGGGCATGTTCACCGCCAATTCGATGAACTGCCTGACCGAGGCGCTCGGCCTGTCGCTTCCCGGCAACGGCTCGACGCTCGCCACCCATGCCGACCGCAAGCGGCTGTTCGTCGAAGCCGGGCATCTCATCGTCGACCTCGCCCAGCGTCACTACGAGCAGGGCGACGACAGCGTGCTGCCGCGCAACGTCGCCAACCGCAAGGCATTCGAGAACGCGATGTCGCTCGATATCGCCATGGGCGGCTCGACCAACACGGTGCTGCACATCCTGGCGGCCGCGCATGAGGGCGGCATCGACTTCACGCTGGCCGACATCGACGCGCTGTCGCGCAAGGTGCCGTGCCTGTCCAAGGTGGCGCCGGCCAAGAACGACGTCCACATGGAGGACGTCCACCGCGCCGGCGGCATCATGCGCATCCTCGGCGAGCTCGACCGCGGCGGCCTGATCCACCGCGACACGCCGACCGTCCACGCCGCGACGCTGGGCGAGGCCATCGACCGCTGGGACATCACCCGCACCAACAGCGACAGCGTTCGCGATTTCTTCCGCGCCGCGCCGGGCGGCGTGCCGTCGCAGACCGCGTTCAGCCAGGCCGCGCGCTGGGATGATCTCGACACCGACGGCGAGAACGGCGTCATCCGCTCGGTCGAGCACCCGTTCTCGAAGGATGGCGGCCTTGCGGTGCTGAAAGGAAACATCGCTCTCGACGGCTGCGTGGTGAAGACGGCCGGCGTCGACGAGTCGATCCTGAAATTCTCCGGCCCGGCCGTGGTGTTCGAAAGCCAGGACGCGGCGGTCAAGGGCATCCTCGGCAACGAGGTCAAGGCCGGCGACGTGGTCGTCATCCGCTACGAGGGACCGAAGGGCGGGCCGGGCATGCAGGAAATGCTCTATCCGACCAGCTATTTGAAGTCGAAGGGGCTGGGCAAGGCCTGCGCGCTCCTGACCGACGGGCGCTTCTCCGGCGGCACGTCGGGCCTGTCGATCGGCCACGCCTCGCCGGAAGCGGCGCAGGGCGGCGCCATCGGGCTGGTGCGCAACGGCGACATCATCGACATCGACATTCCCGGCCGCACCATCTCCCTGCGCGTCTCCGACGCCGAGCTGGCCGCGCGCCGCGCCGAGCAGGACGAGCTCGGCTGGAAGCCCGCCGCCCCGCGCAAGCGCAACGTCACCACCGCGCTCAAGGCCTATGCCGCCTTCGCCGCTAGCGCCGACAAGGGGGCCGTGCGCGTCCTTCCCGAATAGGGAGCGCGGAGGCGTGAAAAAGGAAGCCCGCCGCCGGCCTGCCGGGGCGGGCTTTTTCTTGTGGCTATTCGGCAACAGTCGCACGACATCAGCCGAGTGTGGCGGCCGTGCAATGGCCAGCCGCCCATTTCCCGCCATAAACCCGGAGCACCTCGTTATGCCTCGGCCGCGAGCGCCTGCAAAAGGCGCCGACCGGAGCAGGCAGGGCCGGGAAGGCAGGCCGCATCGCGCGGCAGGGATGGCGATGATCGTGGACGACGTTTCGAGCGCAGGGAATGTTTCGGGCACAAGGCCGGCCGGCCATCCCCCGCGCGGCCGTCTGCTGGTGACGGGCATGTTGTGCGCGGCGGTCGCCGGCACGCTGGGCGCCGCCACGCTGCCGCCGCGCGCGCTCGACAAGTCGGTGATCGGCATCCCCGAGGAGCAGAGAAGCCCGTGGGCGGTGTTCCGCTTCGGCTTCACCGCCTACAAGAGCGGCCATAAGGAGCAGGCGGTCGAGGCCTATCGCTACGCCGCCGACAAGGGCCAGCTCGGGGCGCGCTGGAAGCTGGCGCGCATGTATGCCGAGGGCGACGGCGTGGCGCGCAACGACTACGAGGCTTTCAAGTTCTATCAGGAGATCGCGGCGCAGGAGGTCGAGCCCGGCTCGCCCGACGAAAGCTACGTCTCCGACGCGCTGGTGGCGCTCGGCGCCTATGTGCGCAGCGGCATCCCCGGCTCGCCCGTGAAGGCCAATCCGGCCGCCGCGCAGGACTACTACATGCGCGCCGCCGCCACCTATCGCAACCCCAACGCCCAGTTCGAGGTCGGCAAGATGCTGATGAACGGCGAGGGCGGCATGAAGTCGAACGTGCGGCAGGCCGGGCGCTGGTTCCAGCTCGCCGCCGAGAAGGGCCATGCCGGCGCGCAGGCGACGCTCGGCTATCTCCTGTTCCAGAGCGGCAAGGCCGTGCGGGGGCTGGCCATGCTGACGGCGGCGCTGGAGCGCGCGCCGGCGACCGACAAGCCGTGGATACGCGGCATGCAGGAGGAAGCCTTCGCCCTTTCCGGCGAGGCCGACCGCCGCACCGCGATCGCACTCGCCCAGGACATGCTCGGCCAGGGCAGCAGCAACTGAGGGGCACACCGCTCCCACCGCCACTTCGCCGCCCGTACGCACTGAATCCCGGCATATCCGCTGTCATCCCGGAAGCCGGAGCGAAGCGAAGGCTATCCGGGACCTATTGATCCGAACATCGTGAAGCGCGGCCCGGTCCTCGTGCTGGCGCCTGTCAAGGCTGCGGCGCGAACCCGCCACCCGGCCGTGCCGCTCGATGGGTCCCGGCTCTGCGGTCGCTGCGCTCCGGCTTCCGGGATGACGGCGGAAGCGTTGCGCTTTCGCGACGACGGCTGCTCTGTTGTCCCGGCTCGGGGTGGCTCAGTTCAGCCTGAGTTCCGCTATCGCCGGCACGTGGTCCGACGGCTTTTCCCATGCGCGGACGTGCTTTTCGATGTCGGCGGCGGCGAGGCGGTCGGCGGCTTCCGGCGACAGCAGCAGATGGTCGATGCGGATGCCGTTGTTCTTCTGCCACGCGCCGCCCTGATAGTCCCAGAAGGTGAAGAGCTGTTCGTCGCTGACGGCGCGCAGCGAGTCGGTGAAGCCGAGATGTTCCAGCCGGCGCAGCGCGCCCCGGCTTTCGGGCTGGTAGAGCGCGTCGCCCAGCCATTCGGCCGGGTTCTTCGCGTCGATGGGCTGGGGAATGACGTTGTAGTCGCCGGCCAGCACCAGCGACTCCTCCAGCGCCAGCCGCCCGTGCGCCCAGCGTTCCAGCCGCTCCATCCAGGCGAGCTTGTAGCCGAACTTGCGTTCCTCGCTGACCGGGTTGCCGTTGGGCAGATAGAGCGAGACGACGCGCAGCGCGCCCTTTTCGGTCGAGAACACGCCCTCGATGAAGCGCGCCTGCTCATCCGTCTCGTCGCCGGGCAGGCCGCGATTGACCTCGTCGAAGCGCAGCTTCGACAGGATGGCGACGCCGTTGAAGCCCTTCTGGCCGTGGGTCTCGACATGGTAGCCGAGCGCCTCGATCTCGAGCCGGGGGAAGCCCTCGTCCAGCGTCTTGATCTCCTGCAGGCAGACGATGTCCGGCTGGCTCTCCTTCAGCCAGTGCAGCAGGTTCTCGATGCGCGCGCGCACGCCGTTGATGTTCCAGGTCGCGATCTTCATGAAATGCTCACAACTATTTCAAACAGTTCTTGATGGCGTGGCGGCGGGATCGGGACAATCCTGCATCATTGCGGCAGCGAGGGGAACCCGTGAGGCGGCTGTTCGCGGTGGAGGAGGAACAAATGTCGACCACATCGACGCATCCCGTCGACGAGGTGCTGCCGGCGCCGCGCCTGTTCACGCTCGGGCTTCAGCACGTTCTCGTCATGTATGCCGGCGCGGTCGCCGTGCCGCTGATCGTCGGGCGCGCGCTCCAGCTCGACCCGGCCGACGTGGCCTTCCTGATCTCGGCGGACCTGTTCGTCTGCGGCATCGTCTCGATCCTGCAATCCATGGGCGCGACCCCGTGGTTCGGCATCAAGCTGCCGGTGATGATGGGCGTCACCTTCGCCGCCGTCGGGCCGATGGTGTCGATGGCGGTGGCCAATCCGGGGCAGGAGGGCGCGCGCATGATCTTCGGCGCCATCATCGGCGCGGGCGTCGTCACGGTGCTGATCGCGCCTTTCGTCAGCCGCATGCTGCGCTTCTTCCCGCCGGTGGTGACGGGAACGATCATCCTCGTCATCGGCGTGTCGCTGATGAAGATCGGCATCAACTGGATCTTCGGCCTGCCGGTCGGCCCGACCGCGCCGAAGATCGTCGACCCTGCCCACGCCGCGTGGCTGACGTCGGCGACGGAGGCCTCGGGCGCTGCCGGATCGGCGCTGCCGGCGCCGCCGCCGGGCCTGAAGCTCGCGCCGAGCGTG
>DAOMOI010000037.1:0-10972 GCA_035444225.1 Aquamicrobium sp.
CCGACCGGCGGGCTGGGCGTTTCGGTGCAGGCGCGGGTGCTCGACCTCTTGCGGGCGCTGGTCGCCGATCTCGGCCTGTCGGTCGTCATCGTGACGCACGACCTCGCCGTTGCGCGCCTCCTGTCGCAGCGCATGATCGTCATGAAAAGCGGCCGCATCGTCGAGCAGGGGCTGACCGACCGGGTGCTGGACGATCCGCATCATCCCTACACCCAGCTCCTCGTCGCCTCGATCCCGGAGAGCTGAGATGACGGCAATCGACACAAACGCACCCCTGCTTCAGGTGGAAGGCGTGGCGAAGTCCTTCACCATGCATCTGCGCGGCGGCCTCAACCTTCCGGTGGTGGCGAATGTCGCCTTCACCCTCTATCCCGGCGAATGCGTCGTGCTCGGCGGCCCTTCGGGCGTCGGCAAGTCGTCGATCCTGCGCATGGTCTACGGCAACTACGCTGTCGATGCCGGCCGCATCCTCGTCCATGATCGGAAACAGGCGGCGATGCGGGACCTCGCCTCCGGCGATCCGCGCACGGTGCTCGACCTGCGCCGCGACTCGATCGGCTATGTCAGCCAGTTCCTGCGCGCGGTGCCGCGCGTCAGCGCCCTCGATGTGGTCGCCGAGCCGCTGGTCGCGCGCGGCGTGGCGCGAGAGGCGGCGGCGGAGCGCGCGGCGCGGATGCTGAAGCGGCTGAACCTGCCGGAAGCCCTGTTCGGCCTGCCGCCGGCCACCTTCTCGGGCGGCGAGAAGCAGCGCGTCAACATCGCCCGCGGCTTCATCACCGACCATCCGGTGCTGCTGCTCGACGAGCCCACGGCCTCGCTCGACGCCACCAACCGCGACGTCGTCGTCGCCATGATCCGCGAGAAGCTCGACGCCGGCACCGCGATCCTCGGCATCTTCCACGACGCGCCCGTGCGCGACGCCGTCGCCACCCGCATCGTCGATGTCGGCGCATTCTCCGCCCGCGAGGCGGCCTGATGCCCAAGCTCAGCGAACATGTGCCGCTCATCCATCCGACGGCCGAGGTCGAGACCAGCACGCTCGGCCGCTATGTCGAGATCGAAGCCCGCTCGCGCGTCTCCGAGACCGAGCTCGGCGACTACTCCTACGTCATGCAGGACTGCGCGATCTGGTGCGCCACCATCGGCAAGTTCGTCAACATCGCCGCGGCCGTGCGCATCAACGCCACCAACCATCCCGTCTGGCGCGCGACGCTGCATCACTTCACCTACCGCGCCGCGGATTATTTCGACGACGCGGCCGACGAGGAAGCGTTCTTCGGCTGGCGGCGGGAGAACGCGGTGACGATCGGCAACGACGTATGGATCGGCCACGGCGCGACCATCCTGCCCGGCGTCACGATCGGTGACGGGGCCGTGGTCGGCGCCGGCGCGGTCGTGTCGCGCGACGTCGCGCCGTTCACCATCGTCGGCGGCGTGCCCGCGCGCCCGATCCGCGAGCGGTTCCCGGCGGAAATCGGCAGGCGCATGACCGCGCTGGCGTGGTGGGACTGGCCGCATCACCGGCTTTTCGAGGCGCTGGAAGACTTCCGCTCGCTTGGCGCCGAGGCCTTCCTGGAACGTCACGGTGGGTAACGGCCGGGTGTCACCGAAATGTCGTTGAACCGTCGTCGCCCGGTTATTTTCCGCGTGTAGGGCGGAGAAAAACGGAGATCAGCATATGACTGCGATCAGTGTTTCCAACCTGTCGAAGCGTTACGGACGGACCCGGGCGCTCGACAAGGTCAACGTCGAATTGCAGCGCGGCGAAATGGTCGCGCTCATCGGTGCCTCCGGCTCCGGCAAGAGCACGCTGATCCGCCACATCGCCGGGCTGGAAGCGGGCGACGGAGCCGACGGCAGGATCGTCATTCTCGACAAGGTATCCCAGGCGGGCGGCAAGCTCGCCGGCGGCCGCCGCATCGGGCGGGTGTCGGTCATCTTCCAGCAGTTCAATCTCGTCGGCCGTCTTTCCGTGCTGACCAACGTGCTGATCGGCAATCTCGGCAAGGTGCCCCGCTGGCGCGGCACGCTGGGCATTTTCAACCGCACGGAGAGGAACAGGGCTCTGGAGGCGCTGGCCCGCGTCGGCATCCCTCACGTCGCGGCCCAGCGCTCCTCGACGCTGTCCGGCGGCCAGCAGCAGCGCGCCGCGATTGCCCGCACGCTGGTGCAGAAGGCCGAGATCCTGATCGCCGACGAGCCGATCTCCGCCCTCGACCCGTCATCCGCCCGCCGCGTCATGGATGTGCTGGCCGACATCAACACGCAGGACAGGATCACCGTCCTGGTCTCGCTGCATCAGGTCGAATATGCGCGCCGCTACTGCAAGCGCACGATCGCCATGCGCGACGGCCGCATCGTCTTCGACGGGCCGTCCACGGCCCTGTCCAACGCATTCCTGGCCGAGCTCTACGGCGATGCCTCGGAAGAACTGGTTCTGCCGGATGCGCCGGTCGAACCGGCGCCCGCCCGGCCGGTGCGCAAGATCGCACGCCAGCCGGCGTCCCCGGTGCCCATGCACGCCTGATCGTTACGTCAATCGGAGAAACTGCAATGAACGCTATCTTCAAGAGCCTGGCGGCGATGTCGCTCGCCTGCGCGATGTCCACCGCCGCTCTGGCGCAGGACGTCATCAACTTCGGCATCATCTCGACCGAATCCCAGCAGAACCTGAAGACCCAGTGGGAGCCGCTCCTCGAGGCCATGACGGAGAAGACCGGCCTCGAGGTGAAGCCCTTCTTCGCCTCGGACTATGCCGGCATCATCGAAGGCATGCGCTTCGGCAAGGTGCAGATGGCCTGGTACGGCAACAAGTCGGCCATGGAGGCCGTCGACCGCGCCGATGGCGAAGTCTTCGTGCAGAGCGTGCCGGTGGCGGGCGAGCCGGGCTACTGGTCCGTGATCATCGTCCCCAAGGACTCGCCGCTCCAGTCGATCGACGACCTCTTGAAGTGCGACAAGTCGCTCAATTTCGGCCTCGGCGATCCGAACTCCACCTCCGGCTTCCTCGTGCCGACGACCTTCATCTTCAGCGCCAAGGGCATCGACCCCAAGGCCTGCTTCAAGAACGTCACCAACGCCAACCACGAGACCAACGCGATGGCGGTCGCCAACAAGCAGGTCGATGCGGCGACGAACAACACCGAGAACATGGTGCTGATCGAGCAGAACCAGCCCAAGGCCTTCGAAAACATCCGCGAGATCTGGCGCTCGCCGCTGATCCCGTCCGACCCCATCGTCTGGCGCAAGGACCTGTCCGACGAGCAGAAGGCCAAGATCAGGGAGTTCTTCCTGACCTACGGCACGGACCGTTCGACCGGCGACGTCGCCGAGGAGAAGAAGGTTCTGGCAGGCCTCAAATGGGCGCCGTTCCGCGCCTCCAGCGACAAGCAGCTCCTGCCGATCCGCATCATGGAGCTGACGAAAACGATCGCCCAGGTCGAAGCCGACGGCTCGCTGTCCGCCGATGCCAAGAAGGCGAAGCTCGACGAGCTCAACGCCGAGAAGGCGAAGTACGAAGCCGAGCTGAACGCGGCCGGCTGATCGTATCGACGAGGGGGCGGCCCTTCGCGGCCGCCCTTTTCCTTGCCCGCAACCCGGCGGAGACAGACCTTGGAACAGACCATCCCGACGAAAGGCCTCGACGCGCCGGCCAGGCCCGCGGCGCCGGCACCGGAGGCAGCGCGTGCGTCAGGCGGCTTGCGGAACCTGCTCCTGCTCGCGACCCTGCTGGCAGTGCTGGCGTTCAGTTGGGGCCCCGCGGAGATGGGGCGCTGGACCTATCTCTTCACCGATGCCGGCAACATGGCCGAATACGCCTCGGGCTTCCTCCAGCCGGATTTCCGCGACTGGAACTATTATCTCGAGGAGATGGTGGTCACGATCCAGATCGCGCTCTGGGGAACCTTCCTGGCCGTCCTGCTCTCCATCCCCTTCGGCATCCTGTCCGCGCACAACATGGTGCCGTGGTGGATCCTGCAGCCGACGCGACGGCTGATGGACCTCTTCCGCGCCATCCATGAGGTGGTGTTCGCCGTCCTGTTCGTGGTCGCCGTCGGGCTCGGGCCCTTCGCCGGCGTGATGGCGCTGTTCATCCACACGACCGGCATCCTCGCAAAGCTGTTCTCGGAGGCCGTCGAGGCGATCGACCCGCGCCCTGTGGAGGCGATCCGCACGACCGGCGCCTCACGGATACAGCAGGTCATCTACGGCGTGATCCCGCAGGTCCTGCCGCTGTGGATCTCCTATTCGCTCTACCGGCTGGAGTCGAACGTGCGCTCCGCCACCGTGCTCGGCATCATCGGCGCGGGCGGCATCGGCCAGGTGCTCTTCGAATCCATCCGCGCTTTCTATTATCCGCAGGCCTCCGCGATCCTGATCATCGTGGTCGTCACCGTCACGGTCATGGACCTGATCTCGCAGCAGCTGCGCAAGCTGGTGATCTGATGCGGGTCGCGATCTACTTCACGCCGGACCGGGATCACCCGCTGACGCGGCACGCCGCCGCGTGGCTCGGCCGCGACGCCTTCGCTGCGGACGATGCGGCCACGGACACCGGCGACGGCCGGCCCGTCTCGGAGCCGGCGCGCTACGGCTTCCACGCCACGCTGAAGGCCCCGTTCCGTCTTGCCCGGCCGCATACGCTGGCAGCGCTGGACGTTGCGCTCTCCGCCTTCGCGCGAAGCCGCGCTGGATTGGAGCTCGGCACGTTGAGGCTTGCGCGGATCGACGGCTTCTTCGCCCTCGTTCCGGTCTGCTCCCCGCCCGAGCTGCTGGAGCTGGAGATGGAGGTCCGGACATATTTCGAGCCCTATCGCGCCCCGCTGACGGAAGCCGACTACATCCGGCGCAAGCCGGATCGACTGACGCCGCGCCAACGAGACAATCTCGCCCGCTGGGGCTACCCGCACGTCGCCGAGGATTTCCGCTTCCACATGACGCTGACCGACCGCGTCCCGGACGCCGAGGCCCCCGCCATCGCCGCTGAACTGCAATGCATCCTCGGCCCCGCGCTGCGCGACACCGTCCGGCTCGACGCCCTGGCGCTCTTCGTCGAGCCGGAGCCCGGCCAGCCCTTCTCCATTCACTCGCGGCACGCGCTCGGCCTGCCCGCAACCATCGAAGCATGACGTCATGAGCGAACAGATCTACACCAATGCACGCATCGTGCTCGCCGACGAGCTGGTCGAGGGAACGCTCGTGGTGCGCGACGGCCGCATCGCCGACATTTCCCCCGGCGCGACACGCGGCGGCGAGGATTTTGGTGGCGACACGCTGATACCGGGCTGCGTCGAGCTGCACACCGACCATCTGGAAACCCACCTCCAGCCGCGGCCGCGCGTGCGCTGGAACATGGACGCCGCCTTGCAGGCGCATGACGGCCAGATCGCGACCTCGGGCATCACAACGGTGTTCGACGCGCTCCGCGTCGGCCTCGAGGGCGACACCGAGTTCGGCGCCGAGGAGATGTCGATGATGGCGGCGGCCATCGCCTCGGCCGGCGCCGACGGCCGCCTGCGCGCCGATCACTTCATCCATCTGCGCTGCGAAGTGTCGGTCCCCGACGTGATCGAGCATTTCGATACCCTGCGGGACAATCCGCGTGTCCGTCTCGCCTCGGTCATGGATCATGCGCCCGGCCAGCGGCAGTTCGTCAGCCTCGATGCCTACCGCGTCTACTATCAGGGCAAGAAGAAGCTCTCCGACGCGGAGTTCGCGGCCTATAGCGAGCGGCGCATCGCGGAATCGCTGGCGAATTCGGACCGCAACCGGCGGCTGATCGCCGAAAGGTGCCATGCCACGGGCATCGCCATCGCCTCGCACGACGACGCCACGCGCGCCCACGTGGCGGAAAGCGTCGAGCTGGGCGTGGCGCTCGCGGAATTCCCCACCACCGTGGAGGCCGCGTCGCTCTCGCGCGAGGCGGGCCTCCATGTGCTGATGGGCGCGCCGAACGTCGTGCGCGGCGGCTCCCACTCGGGCAACGTGTCCGCAATCGACCTCCTGCGCGGCGACGCTCTCGACATCCTCTCCTCCGACTATGTCCCCTTCAGCCTGGTGCAGGCCGCATTCCTGCTGGCCGAGCGCGGGGAGACCGATCTGCCGCACGCGGTGCGCCTCGTCTCCGCCAACCCGGCGGACGCCGCCGGGCTTTCGGATCGCGGCCGCATCGAGATCGGCCGGCGTGCCGACCTGGTGCGGGTCGGATGCGCGGCCGGCCGGCCGCCGCGCGTCCTTGCCGTCTGGCGCGAGGGGATGCGCGTTGCCTGACGGTGTCTTCGTCGCGGTGGTCGGCCCGAGCGGCGCCGGCAAGGACTCGTTGCTCAAAGGCGCCGCGAAGGCGCTGGCGGCGCGCACCGACATCAGGTTCGTGCGCCGTGTCGTCACGCGCGTGCCGGACCGCGACAGCGAGGACCACGACACGCTGAGCGTGGAGGCGTTCAATGCCGAGAAGGCGCGGGGCGCGTTCTGCCTCGACTGGAGCGCGCACGGCCTGCATTACGCGGTGCCGATGTCGGCGCTCGAAGCCGCGCGGCAAGGATGCGTGGTCGTCGCCAACCTCTCGCGGTCGGCGCTGACGGATATGGTCCACGTCTTCGACCATGCCATGCTGATCGAGGTGACGGCCGCCCGCGAGGTGCTGGCGGAGCGGCTCACGGCGCGGAACCGGGAAACGCCGGCGGACGTGGAGAAGCGGCTGCAACGCGCTGCGGTTTTCACCGTTCCCGCCGGCCTGCGCAGGCACGTCGTCATCGACAATTCAACCACGCTGGAGAACGGCGTTCATGCCATGATCGAGGCGATCATATGCGCCCGGCAGGTGCATCGGCAGAGCCGCCCTGCACGATCGCTCCCGAATCGCTGACGGCTTCCCGAAGCCCGCCGCTCCTGATGCTCGGACTCGGGTCCGCCGCCGGGGCTGGTTCGCCGATGCGCTGCCGGCGCTGCGCGCCATCGACAGGAGGAAAGGCCGGAGCCTTGCGGGGCTGCCGGCCTTTTCGTTATCCCGAAAACGGCAAGCGGGGTTTTCGGGACCGGCATTGGGATTTATGGACGTAGGTGGACGGAAGAACGTCGCCAGGACACGATCGCCTTCTCCGCAGGACCAGACGCGAAAGCGGCCGTCATCGCGGCGCCGGAACAGTGCAAGAGGATAATCCATGACAGCCAGGCCCGAAGTCACCGGCTTCTTCGATCCGCGCACTTTCTCGATCCAGTATGTGGTCGCGGATCCCGAAACGAAGAAGTGCGCCATTGTCGACCCGGTGCTCGACTATGACGAGAAGTCGGCCGCGGTCGCGACGATCCACGCCGACGGCATCCTCGGGTTCATTGCCGACAAGGGCTATGAGGTCGAGTGGATCCTCGACACCCACCCGCACGCCGATCATTTCTCGGCGGCCGCCTATCTCAGGGACAGGACCGGCGCGCCGACGGCGATCGGCGAGAAGATCGTCGACGTGCAGAAGCTGTGGAAGGGCTTTTACAACTGGCCCGATTTTCCGGCGGACGGCTCTCAGTGGGACAAGCTTTTTGCCGGGGGCGAGACCTTCAGGGTCGGCAATATCGACGCGAAAGTGATGTTCTCGCCCGGTCATACGCTGGCTTCGATCACCTATGTCATCGGCGACGCGGCCTTCGTTCACGACACGCTGTTCATGCCCGACTCCGGAACGGCCCGCACCGATTTTCCCGGCGGCAGCGCAAGGCAGCTCTGGGCGTCGATCCAGGAGATTCTGGCTCTTCCCGACGCAACCCGCATTTTCACCGGCCACGACTATCAGCCGGGCGGCCGCGAGCCCCTGTGGGAATCGACCGTCGCGGAGCAGAAAGCCGGCAACATCCACATGTCGGTCTACAAGACCGAAGACGCATTCGTGGCCGCGCGCGAGGCGCGCGACAGAACGCTCGCCATGCCCAAGCTGATCCTGCACGCCTTGCAGGTCAACACCAATGCGGGACGGCTGCCCCAACCCGAGGACAACGGCCGGCGCTACCTCAAGATACCGATGAATCTGCTCGAGGGCGCCGCCTGGGACGATTGATGAAAGCGCCGTTCGCCGCGTCGGCGGCAAAGGTAGGGCATTTCCCGACGCCGGGACGCGTGCCATTCTGGCCGCCTCGGTTTCAGGCAGATGACGGGTCCCCATGGTCGCGAGCTTACCTCCCCCGGTTTCCCAGTCGGTCGCAAGCAGGCTCACGCGCGCCGCAATCTTCCTCGTCGTCACGATCAACCCGGGGCCGACGGCGGAGCGCACGGTCAGGGGCCTGTGCGGCGATCTTTCCAGCCTGCTGCGGGGCGTGGGCTTCCGCAATCTCAACGGCCAGCTGTCCTGCGTCACGGCTTTCGGCTCGGACGCCTGGGACCGGCTTTTCGGGACGCCGCGGCCGAGGGACCTGCATCCGTTCCGCGCGATCGACGGCGTCCATCGCGCGGTATCGACGCCGGGCGACATCCTGTTCCACATCCGCGCCGCGAGCATGGACCTATGCTTCGAGCTGGCGACCCACATCATGGCGCGGCTCGCAGGCGCGGTCACGACTGTCGACGAGGTGCACGGCTTCAAGTTCTTCGACGACCGCGACCTGATCGGCTTCGTCGATGGCACCGAGAATCCGGTCGGCCCGGCGGCGGAGGCGGCCACGCTCGTCGGCGACGAAGACCCCGGCTTCGCCGGCGGCAGCTACGTGATCGTCCAGAAATATCTCCATGACCTCGCGGGCTGGAACAGGGTGCCGGTCGAGGAGCAGGAAAACATCATCGGCCGCCACAAGCTGTCCGACATCGAGCAGCCCGACGCCGAGAAGAAGCCCTACGCCCACAATGTCCTGACCTCGATCGAGGAGAACGGCGAGGAGCTTCAGATCGTGCGCGACAACATGCCGTTCGGCGAGGTCGGCAAGGGCGAGTTCGGCACCTGTTTCATCGGCTATGCGCGCTCGCCCCGCCGCATCGAGCGGATGCTGGAAAACATGTTCGTCGGCAATCCGCCCGGAACCTACGACCGGCTCCTGGATTTCAGCAAGGCGGTGACGGGCACGCTGTTCTTCGCGCCGACCGCGACGTTTCTGGACGATGTCGAGCCGGATCGGCCGACACGGGAAGGAGTGCCGACATGACCGGGCGTTTCAAGGTTGGCGACCATGTGAGCTGGAACTCGGAAGCCGGGCGGGTCTCGGGGACGATCATCGCCGTCCACGAACGGGATTTCGACTACAAGGGCCACACGCACCGCGCCTCGGCGGACGACCCGCAATACGAGATCAGGAGCGACAAGACCGACCATGTCGCCGCCCACAAGGGGTCCGCCCTGCGGCGCATCGGGGGCGGCGGCGATTGACCGCGCCTTTCTTCACCATCGGCCATTCCAACCGTTCGCTGGAGGCATTCGTCGCGCTGCTGAAGGAGGCGGAGGTCGAGCTCGTCGCCGACATCAGGACGGTGCCGAGATCGCGCGCCAATCCGCAGTTCAACACGGATACGCTCGGCCGCGACCTCGGCGACCACGGCATCGGCTACGAGCACATGGCCTCGCTCGGCGGTCTGCGGGCAAAGGCGAAGAGCCTGGCCCCGGAGGTGAACGGCCTGTGGGAGAACCAGAGTTTTCACAACTACGCCGACTATGCCTTGTCGGACGCGTTCCGGGCGGGGCTGCGGCATCTGCGCGACGAGGGGCACCGGCTGCGTTGCGCGCTGATGTGCGCGGAAGCCGTGTGGTGGCGCTGCCATCGCCGCATCGTCGCCGACTATCTGATCGCCGGCGGCGAGATCGTCTTCCACATCATGGAGCACGGCCGGCTGGAACCGGCGCGCCTGACGCCGGGCGCGGTCGTGGAGCCCGACGGCAAGGTGCTTTATCCCGCGCATCCGCGCCTCGATGTCTGAGCGGCGATTTCCGCACCGGGTCGAAAAACTTGACTTCCGGCGTGGATGGACAACAATCACCCCACCCAACTCGTTGAGTCAGGCAAAGGATGATCCGGTGAACATCAATGTTTCACGACGAGGCTTCCTGAAGCTAGCGGGAGCCGGCGCGTCCGCCACGGTGGTGGGCGCCATGGGCTTCGGCGAGGCGGAAGCCGCGGAAGCGGCCCATGTGAGGCCGTTCAAGCTCGCCGCGATGACCGAGACGCGCAACATCTGCACCTATTGCTCGGTCGCCTGCGGCATCATCATGTACTCGAAGGGCGACCTCAAGGCCGGCGAGAAGGCCGACCTGATCCATATCGAGGGCGACGCCGACCACCCGACCAACCGCGGCACGCTCTGCCCCAAGGGCGCGGCGCTGAAGGATTACGTCAAGGCCGAGACGCGCCTGACCCGTCCGCGCCGTCGCGCGCCGGGCTCGGACCGCTGGGAGGACATCTCCTGGGACGAGGCGCTGACCAAGATCGCCCGCGCCATGAAGGACGACCGCGACGCCAATTTGATCGAGAAGAACGACCAGGGCGTCACCGTCAACCGCTGGACGAGCACCGGCTTCCTCGCCGCCTCCGCCACCACCAACGAAACGGCCTGGCTGACCTACAAGACGGTCAGGTCTATGGGAATAGTCGGCTTCGACAACCAGGCGCGAGTCTGACACGGCCCCACGGTGTCCAGTTTGGGCCCAACTTTCGGCCGTGGCGCGATGACGAATTCCTGGACCGACATCCGCAACACCGATCTCGTCGTCATCATGGGCGGCAACGCCGCCGAAGCCCATCCGTGCGGCTTCAAATGGGTGACGGAGGCCAAGCACCATCGCGGCGCGAAGCTGATCGTCGTCGATCCGCGCTTCAACCGCTCGGCGGCGGTGTCCGACTATTACGCGCCGATCCGTCCCGGCACCGACATCGCCTTCCTGATGGGCGCGATCCGCTGGTGCATCGAGAACGACAAGGTGCAATGGGACTATGTCAGGAACTACACCAACGTCTCCTATCTGGTGCGTGACGACTTCGGCTGGCAGGACGGCATGTTCACCGGCTA
>DAOMOI010000038.1:0-10703 GCA_035444225.1 Aquamicrobium sp.
AGATGCGCCGGATCGTCCGCGATCATGGTGGCGGCGGCGATGCCGGTGACGCCGTTGGCGTGGTTGTGGAATCCCTTGAGCCAGATCAGTTCGGGGGTGTCGTGCTGGCACACGAAGATGCGGCCGTTGCCGGTCTCGCGCCGGTCGATCTGGAACGTGCTGGCGCCGACATGGGCAATGACACCGTCGATCTCAACCGGCCTCGATATGTGCCTGAGTTCCTCCAGCGGAATTCCGGCGGCCCGCATGTCGCCGTAAAGCTGCGCCGCCTTCGCGGTCCGGAGCGAAAGGCCGGTCAGGCCGCGGGGATAGGCCCACATCTCGGCCCGCTTCTCGCGCTCACCGGGCGCGTAGCCCAGAAGCTCCAGATAATTGCCGGAGAACACCATGGTGTGGTTGATCGACCCCACCGTGTGGTGGCCGCGCGGTGTCAACGTGAAGCCCAGCCGCGAATAGAGTGCGGCGGCACCGTCCAGATCGTCCATGACGCTGATGACCGCGTGGTCGAATGGAAGCATGCCGGGCTCCTTGTGCGCCGCTGGTTTCATGAAGGCGAGCCGCGCTCGTCCCCGAAGGATCGAAGGGCTCGGAACATCGACGGGAAGGGTTCTCCGGTCATCGCGCCTCGCCCGGCCCCTGTTCGGCCGCGCCCTGATAGGTCGGCGTTCCGGCAATCGTCGCCAGGAAGCGGAGATGGTCCCTCATGGCGTTTTCCGCCGCATCGGGATCGCGCGCCTCTATGGCGTCTATTATCAGGACGTGCTGCGTCACCAGCCGGTCGCGCAGGCTGTCGCTGTAGATCCTCGAGCGCAGCTTCATCCAGTTCTGCTCGAAGCGGACATTCTCGATCAGCTTGAAGATGGAAAGGAACAGCCTGTTGCGGGCGCACTGGGCGATCTTGGCGTGGAAGGCGCTGTCCCAGCGTTCGTATTCGCGGCTGTTGGTAGCGGCCGCCGCCGGCTGCGCCAGCCGCCTGATCTGGTCGACCTCGACGGGTGCGGCGCGCAGCGCGGCCAGCCGGGCAAGCGTCGGCTCGACCTGCTGGCGCACCTCCATGATCTCGACCGGGCTGATGCTGTTGGCGAGGCTGGCGACGCCGCGCGCGTTCGGGCTAGTCGGACGCAGGAACGTGCCCTGCCCGCGCTGGCGAAACAGCAGGCCCTGACGCTCGAGGTCCTGCAACGCCGCGCGCACCGACCGCCGCGAGACCCCGAAGATGCGCATCAGCTCGCGCTCGGGCGCCAGACGCCCATCGGTGACGAGCCGTCCCTCGCAGGTCTCGACGGCCCGGCGCAGCTCCTCGTTGAAGACGTCCTCGTCCGTACTCATCGCGTCAGGCCGATTTCAACAGGTCGTAGAACATGCTCGACGCCGTCAGCCCGAGGAACAGCGCGAAGCACAGTTGCAGGGCCCGGCGCGGGATCGAATGTGCGATCCGCGCGCCGACCGGGGCGAAGGTCATCGTCAGCGGCACCAGCACCAGCGCAGCGGCGACGTTGAAATAGCCCAGCGAAAACGGCGGCAGCATCTCGACCCCGTATCCCGAGATCATATAGCCGAGCGTGGCGGGAATCGCGATGATGAAGCCGATCGCGGACGCGGTTCCCACCGCGTGGCGGATGTCGAAGCCGTACCTGACCAGAATGGGAACGCTCAGCGTGCCGCCGCCGATGCCCATCAGCGCGGAGACGGCGCCCACCACCAGCCCCGAAAACGCCTTGGCGGCATTGTTGGGAAAACCGTCGCGGCGCTTGCCGCCCTGGCTGGTGAAAGCCATCTGAAGCGCGATCAGCAAGGCTACGACCGCGAATACCGCGGTCAGGATGCGACCATCGGCGACGCCGCCATAGGCCGTCCCCGCGACAACGCCTAGAAATATCGGCACGCCCCAGCTTTTGAGCAGGTCGAGATCGACCGCCCCGCGCGCGTAATGGCTGCGGATCGACAGCGCCGAGGTGGCGATGATGGTGCCGAGCGAGGTGGCGACGGCGACCTTCATGCGAACGGCCTCGGCGACGTCGACCATGCCGAGGACCTGATAGAGAACCGGCACGATGATGATGCCGCCGCCGACGCCGAGCATGCCGGCAAGCAGGCCGCCGACGACCCCCGCCGCGACGATCACGGCGCCGAAGGTCAAGAGCACGCCCGGATCGGCTTGAAGAAGGTCCATGGGATACCCGAGGCAGAAACAGGCGAATCTTTTGCACATTGGTTCAATCTTGTCGAGCAGAAATCCGGACCACACCACCGCTCTCTGGCTAAGGACGTGCCAAGGCAGCCAAGCCATTAGCCGGTCAATGCCGGTAAATAGCTGATATTGACACGCGGATAGGCGCGTGCAGAAATGATTTTATCAGAACCAATAGGTAATTGGTTTATCATTCCCGACCTTCGCCAGCGGAACGGCAAAGTCCGAAACTTGCGACGGCCACACTCTCTCGACAGGGACAAATGGGCAGATGACTTCAGCGTGGACGCCTTCCTTCACCACCCGTCCCGAAATTGAAGGCGCTTTCGGCGTGGTCGCCTCGACGCACTGGATCGCATCCGCCGTGGGCATGGCCGTCCTCGAGCAGGGCGGCAACGCCTTCGACGCCGGCGTCGCCACGGCATTCACGCTCCAGGTGGTCGAGCCGCACCTGAACGGGCCTGCCGGCGATGTCCCGATCCTCGTCCATGACGCCGCCAGCCGCGCGACGAAGGTGATTTGCGGGCAGGGCCCCGCGCCGATGGCGGCGACGATCGACCATTTCAGGAGCCTCGAGCTCGACCTGGTCCCCGGAACTGGCCTGTTGCCGGCTTGCGTGCCCGGCGCATTCGACGCGTGGATGCTGCTGTTGCGCGATCACGGCACCTTCGCGCTGCGCGACGTGCTGAAATACGCCATCGACTATGCGCGCCGCGGCATCCCGGTGGTACCGCAGATCCACCACACGATTTCCTCCGTCGTGCAGGTTTTCCTCGACCACTGGAAGACGTCCGCCGCCGTCTTCCTGCATGGCGGGGCGGCGCCGGCGGTCGGCAGCCTGCTGGTCAATCCGGGGCTGGCCGACACCTATGAGCGCATCGTGCGCGAGGCCGAAGCGCAAGGCGGGGCGCGCGAGGATGTCATCGAGCGGGCGCGGGCGATCTGGTCGGGCGGCTTCGTCGCCGAGGCGATCGTCGGCTTCTGCGAGCGCGAGGAGGTCCACGACGTCAGCGGGCGCGCGCATCGCGGCCTGCTGCGCGAAAGCGACCTGACGCCCTGGCGCGCCCATGTCGAGGAGCCGGTCTTCGTCGACTATCGCGACTGCCGGGTGTTCAAGGCCGGGTTCTGGTCGCAGGGGCCGGTCGCCCTCCAGCAGCTCGCCATCCTCAGGCATTGCGACCTCGACGGGCTCGACCCGACCGGCCCGGATTTCATCCATTTGCAGGTCGAGGCCGCCAAGCTCGCCTTTGCCGACCGGGAAGCATTCTACGGCGATCCCGACTTCATCGACGTTCCGCGGGACATCCTGCTCGGCGACGACTACAACCGCGCGCGCCGGCGGCTGATCGGCGAGACGGCGTCGAAAGAGCTGCGTCCCGGAGCGGTGGACGGCTTCGGCGGCGCCATCGTCAACAGGGCGAAACCGGGCAATGCTGCCCTGTCGTCGGGAGCGGGCGAGCCGACCTTGCGCAATGTCGATGCCGTGCAGGGCGACACCGTGCATTTCGACATCATCGACCGCTTCGGCAACATGGTGGCGGCGACGCCGTCCGGCGGCTGGCTGCAAAGCTCCCCGGTCATCCCCGAACTCGGCTTTCCCCTCGGAACGCGCGCGCAGATGTTCTGGCTGACGGAGAACCTGCCGAACTCGCTTGCGCCCGGAAAGCGGCCGCGCACGACGTTGACGCCGACGATGGCCTTCCGCGACGGCGCACCCTATCTGGCGTGGGGCACGCCGGGCGGCGACCAGCAGGACCAGTGGATCGTGCAGTTCCTGCTTCGGCATCTCCATGCCGGGATGAATCTCCAGCAGGCGATCGACGCGCCCGCGTGGCACACCGAGCATTTCCCGTCCTCGTTCTGGCCGCGGACCGCAAGGCCTGGCGTGCTCGTCGTCGAGGACCGGCTGCCGGCCTCCACCATCGAGGAACTGAGGCGCCGCGGCCACGAGGTCGAGGTCAACGGCTCATGGTCGGAAGGCCGGCTGACGGCGGCATCGCAATTGGCCGGGCGGCTCAGAGCCGCCGCGAACCCCCGTGGAATGCAGGGCTACGCCATCGGTCGATAGCCGTTCCGCCGGCCGGGCTCAGGCTTGCAGGAACAGGTTTTCCCGCAGGTGCGCGATGAAGCGCCGGCCATAGCCCGGCAACGGCACCGTCGCCGACCAGATCGCGGACATCTCCAGATAAAGCGGGGCACCGCCGTGCCCGATGTCGTGCGCCACCAGCCCGCCCTGCGGATCGGCGCCGAGATCGGGCACGACCGTAACGCCCTGGCCGCTTTCCGCCATCGCCATAAGCGTGTGCGGAGACCCCGATTCCAGGATAGGCCGGGGCGTATGGCCTTCGGCGCGGCAGGCGGTTTCGAAGACCTCGCGGGTGAAGTGCCGCCGGTTCAGCAACAGCAGCGGCTGGCCGCAGAGCTCGGCCAGCGAGACCGTCCGGCCGATGGGGCCGAACACGTCCGGCCGGCAATAGGCACGGATGCCCATCCGGCCGACATCGGAGTGGTGGAAGCTGTCGGACGAGGCGAAATGGCGGGCGTTGATCGCGAGGTGCAACTCGTCGCCGGCGAGCCGCGCGGCAAGCTCGGCGCCGCCGCCCTCCTCCAGCCGGATGTCTATGTTGGGGTTCTCGCGCGTCCAGTCGGGCAGGATCGCCGACATATAACGCTCGATCACCTGCGAGCAGGCGCCGACCCGCAGGACGCCGAATTCACCGCGCCGCACCTCGGCCGCGGCATCGCGAAGCTGCTTGCTGACGGCGAGGAATTCCTGCGCGTGGGAAAGCAGCTTCTCCCCAGGCAGCGACAGCTGCAGCGCGCGGCCGCTGCGCTGGAACAACGGCAGGCCCAGCTGCTGCTCGAGGCGCTGGATCTGCCGCGAAAGCGCGGGCTGAGTCAGGTTCAGCCGTCCGGCCGCGAGCGTGACGCTGCCCAGCTCGGCGGTGGTGACAAAGCTTTTCAGGAGCCGTTCGTCCATGATCCGCGCACCGATCCTCGTCGAGGTCTCATGCCGATCCTGCATGATTTGACACCGATATTTGCATTGGACGCGTCTGGCAAGCCGCATGTAGCGTCGATGGAAAGATGATGAAGGGACCATTCGCCATGGCAAACTCTCCGACGGTCTGGACCTGGTATCGCAACCAGTGGCACGAGGGCGACGTGCGCATTCTGGGCGCCGGCTCGCACGGAACCTGGCTCGGCTCGCTCGTCTTCGACGGCGCGCGGCAGTTCGAGGGCATCATTCCCGACCTCGACCTCCACGCGGAGAGGGTGAACACCTCGGCGCGCGCGCTCGGACTGGCGCCGACGCTTTCGGCGGCGCGGATCATGGAGCTGGTCCATGAAGGGGTGGCGCGCTTCGCTCCCGATGCCGCGATCTACATCCGGCCGATGTACTGGGCCGAGGAGAGCGACGCCAGCGTCGTCGCCTGCGATCCCACCTCGACGGATTTTGCGCTTTGCCTCGAGGAGCGGCCGATGGCGGTGCCCGGCGGCTTCACCATCACCACGACCCGCTTTCGCCGCCCGACGCTGGAGACCATGCCGGTCAACGCCAAGGCGGCGTGCCTTTACCCCAACAACGCCCGGATGCTGGTCGAGGCCCGCGCCAGGGGCTTCGCCAACGCGCTGGTCTGCGACACGCTCGGCAACGTCGCCGAGCTTGCCACGTCGAACGTCTTCATGGCCCGGGACGGCGAGGTCTTCACGCCGGTCCCCAACGGCACCTTCCTCGACGGGATCACGCGCCAGCGGGTGATCGGTCTGCTGCGCGGCGACGGCGTCGCCGTCCACGAAAAGACGCTGAGCGTCGACGATTTCCGCCAGGCCGACGAAATCTTCAGCACAGGCAATATCTCGAAGGTGATGCCGATCCTCGGCTTCGACGATCGCGCCTTCGAATACGGCCCCTTCGCCCGCAAGGCGCGGGCGCTTTATTGGGAATGGGCCCATGCCGACGCGCAGAAGGGAGACCGCAAATGAGCACCGTCAAGCTGTGGACCGACGCCGAGGCCGAGGCCGACCCGCGCGTCAAGGCGGTGTTCGACGACATCCGCGCCACCCGCAAATCGGACTTCGTCAACAATGTCTGGCGCGCGCTGGCCAACCAGCCCGACACGCTGGAACGGATCTGGGCCGGGCTGAAGGAGATCATGGTCAAGCCGGGCGCGCTCGACCCTCTGACCAGGGAGATGATCTATATCGCGGTCTCGACCGCCAACAGCTGCAGCTATTGCATCCACTCCCACACCGCCGCGGCCAGGGCCAAGGGCATGACCGAGGGGCAGCATGCGGATCTTCTGGCGGTGATCGCGATGGCGTCGCAGACCAACGCGCTGGTGAGCGCGCTGCAACTGCCGGTCGATCCGCAATTCCTCGTGGAACGCTGAGCCGATGGCCCAAACGCACGCAGGGGCGATCGTCGCCCGCAGGCCCGGCGGCCCCGGAGTGCTGGAATGGGCCGAGCTTCCGGTGGAGGCGCCCGGCCCCGGCGAGGTGCTGATCCGGCAGGAGGCGATCGGCCTCAATTTCATCGACACCTATTTCCGCTCGGGCCTCTACCCCTGGCCCGACACCGTGCTGGTGCCGGGCGCGGAGGCCGCCGGCACCGTCATCGCGGTGGGCGACGGCGTGTCGGGCTTCGCGGTCGGCAGCCGCGTCGCCTATCTCGAACGCGTCGGCGCCTATCGCGAGATGCGGGCGATGCCCGCCGACCGGCTGATCGCGCTGCCGGACGGTATTTCGGCGGAACTTGCGGCGTCGGTGCTGCTCAAGGGTCTGACCGCGCAGGTTCTGGTGCTGACCGCCGCGCCGGTGCATCCGGGGCAGACCGTGCTGGTCCACGCCGCGGCGGGGCCGGGCTGCTGCTCGGCCAGTGGATCGCCTCGCTCGGCGCGCGCGTCATCGGCACCGTCGGCTCACCCGAAAAGGGCAGGCTCGCGCTTGCCCACGGCTACGACGCGGTCATCGAATACCGGCACGAGGACGTCGCGTCCCGTGTGGCCGATCTGACCCGAGGCAGGCTTTGCGACACGGTCTTCGACGCGGTCGGCAACGACACGTGGCGCGGCTCGCTCGCTTCCCTGCGCCCGCATGGCCGCTTCGTCAGCTTCGGGCAGGCGTCGGGCCCGATCGAGGGCTTCCGCATCTCCGATCTGGCGCAGGGCTCGAAATCGGCGATCCGGCCGGTCATCTTCGACTATCTGACCACGCCCGGCGAGCTGCGCGAGCGCAGCGCGGCGCTGTTTTCCCGGCTGCTCGATGGAAGCCTGCGGACGAACCCGCCGGCGAGCAGCCCGCTGCGGCTGGCCGCCGAAACGCACCGCGCGCTCGAAACCCGCGCCACCACCGGCTCGACGATCCTGATCCCTGACTGATCGCTATCGCCCGTTTATCGCGCCGTCCGGGCGAAGATCGAGAGAGGATGCCGCCCATGTTCCAGGACCCCCATTACGACGACCATCAGCGGACCGTCAGCGTCTACGATGCGGAATCGGGCCTGCGCGCGGTCATCGCCATCCATTCGACCGCGCTCGGCCCGGCAGCAGGGGGATGCCGGCTCTGGAGCTACGACACCGCCGATGCCGCGCTTTCCGACGCGCTGCGGCTGTCGCGCGGCATGTCGTACAAGAACGCGGTAGCCGGCCTGCCGATGGGCGGCGGCAAGGCCGTCATTCTCGGCCCCGTCCCTCCGGAGCGCCGCGACGCCGTCTTCACGGCTTTCGGCAAGGCGGTGGAGTCGCTCGGCGGCCTCTACATCACCGCCGAGGATGTGGGCGTGACCGAGGCCGATCTGGCGATCGTGGCGCGCAACACGCGCTATGCCTCGGGCGTGGCGATGCGGGGCGGCATCGGCGGCAACCCCTCCCCCTTCACTGCCCGCGGCGTCCGCATCGGCATCGAGGCCGCCGTGAGGCTGGCGCTGGGGCGGACGGACATCGAAGGCCTGCGCGTCGCGGTCCAGGGCCTCGGCGGCGTCGGCTCCAATCTGTGCCGGGAGCTTCATGAACGAGGCGCGCGGCTCACCGTCGCCGACATCGCCGGGCGCCGGGTCGAGGAAGCCTGCGACCTCTACAGCGCGCAGCCGGCGGACGCCGACGACATCCTGCTGGCCGAGGTCGACGTCGTGGCGCCGTGCGCCCTCGGCAGCGCGATAACGGCGGACGTCGCCCGCACGATGCGCGCGGGGATCGTCGCGGGGGCCGCCAACAACCCGATAGCCGGTGACGAGGCCGGCCGGATACTCTTCGAGCGCGGGATAACCTACGTCCCGGACTACGTCATCAACGCCGGCGGCATCATCGTCGTGACCGCCGAATATCTGGGTGCCGGCGACCGCGGCGAGGTCGACCGGGCCATCGACAGGATCGGTGATCGCACAAGCGAAATCCTCGAACGCTCGCAAGCGGAGCGCCGGCCGACCCACGACGTCGCCGACCGGATGGCGCGAGCGATCATCGCCCGCGCCGGCCAGCGCGGCTCCGCCACGAACCCCGCTTAGAAGACGACCGCCGACTGCTCCCGTCAACAGTCACAAGACGCCGCCGCATGGACGTTCTTCGCGACGGACGTTGCCGGCCGGTTCTCGAAAGGCGGCCGGTCCGGTCGATGGACGGCCTTATCCCCGCCCCCGCCACCAACCGCCGGCGTTGCACGGCCCGATTCATCCCCTTCCGCGCATGATTCTGAATTGACATTCTGAATTCAGAATTCTATCGGTTATGCGACATGCTTTCCGGGAGGAGCGGATTGAAAGAGCTGCTGCTGAACTTCGCGCAGATGCTGGAGACGCACGCTCGCCTGCGGCCGACCCGGCTCGGCGCCCGCGATCTCGAGCGCTCCCTGAGCTTCGCCCAGTGGAACAGCCGCGCCAACCGGCTCGCCAATTCGCTGGTCGCGCTCGGCCTGGAGAAGGGCGACCGCGTCGGGGTGCTTGCCTATAACTGCCTCGAATGGGCGGAGATCTACGCCGCGACCGCCAAGTCGGGCATCGTCGCGGTTCCGGTGAACTTCCGGCTCAGCTCTCCCGAGATCGGCTATATCCTGCAGGATGCGGGCGTCAGCGCCGTCATCGCCCAGGACGAGCTTCATCCTCTCATCGACGCGATCCGCCCCGCCCTCGACCTGCCGGAAAGCCGCTACGTGCATTTTGGCGGCAAATCCACGCCGCACGGCTGGTCGGACTACGAGGCGTTGATTGCGGCTGCACGCGACGGTCGCCCCGGCGCGATCGTGCTGCCCGACGATCCGTGGACGCTGATGTACACCTCCGGCACGACCGGCAACCCCAAGGGCGTCATCCGCAGCCATCGCGGCATGGCGATGCTGGCGCTGGTCACCGAGCTCGAGGTAGGCATCGGCCCGGATGACGACGCGCTCCTCGTCATGCCGATGTGCCATGCCAATTCGCTTAACTTCTTCTGCTCGTTCAGCTATTGCGGCGGCACCGTCACGATCTATTCGCGCAGGAATTTCGACCCCGCCCATGCGCTCGACGTTCTGGGCAGGATCGGCTCGACCTTCACCTCGCTCGTTCCGACCCATTACATCATGCTGCTCGGCCTCTCCTCCAGGGAAAAGCAGGTGCACGATCTCGGGCGGATGAAGAAGCTGATGATCTCGTCCGCCGCCGCGCGCGCCGATACGAAGCGCGCCATCATGGAGATGTTCCCCAGCTCCGGCCTGTTCGAGCTCTACGGGTCCAGCGAGGCCGGCTGGGTGACGATGCTGCATCCGCACGAGCAGTTCACCCATCTCGGAACGGTCGGGCGCGAGTGCATCGGCTCCGGGCCGATCCGGCTGCTCGACGACGCCGGCAACGAGGTGCCCGACGGCCAGCCGGGCGAATTGTTCTCGCAGACGCCCTACACCTTCAACGGCTACTGGAACCAGCCCGACAAGACGCGCGAGGCCTTCAACGACCAGGCGTGCACCGTCGGCGACATGGCCGTCCGCGACGAGGACGGCTTCATCCGGCTCGTCGATCGCAAGAAGGACATGATCATCTCGGGCGGCTTCAACGTCTATCCGAACGAGATCGAGCAGATCATCTGGGGCCACCCCGCGGTGCAGGATTGCGCCGTGATCGGCGTGCCCGACGAGAAATGGGGCGAGGCGGTCAAGGCCGTCATCGAACTCAAGCAGGGTTCGAGCACCAATTCCGATGAGATCATTGCGCTGTGCAAGGCGAAGCTCGGCAGCGTGAAGGCGCCGAAGTCGGTGGATTTCTGGGACAGCCTGCCGCGCAGCGCGGTCGGAAAGGTCCGTAAGAAGGATATTCGCGAGACGTTCTGGAAGGGACGCACGCGCGCCATCTGAACGGGGAAGAAGCCCATGAATATCGCCATG
This sequence comes from Aquamicrobium sp., assembly GCA_035444225.1. Lineage (GTDB taxonomy): Bacteria > Pseudomonadota > Alphaproteobacteria > Rhizobiales > Rhizobiaceae > Aerobium. Next base: position 10,544 of record DAOMOI010000038.1, read on the forward strand.
GTACTCGCCAATGCGGCGAAAGCGTTTGCGGATCGCCCGGCGGTCTGTCTCGGCAGCGCGACGATCCATAGCTATGCGCAGCTTCTGCAGCGCAGCGCGGCGCTCGGCCAGGCCTTGCGCAACAATGGCTTTGCGCCGGGCTCGCGGGTCGGCGTCTTCC
>DAOMOI010000039.1:0-2797 GCA_035444225.1 Aquamicrobium sp.
ACAAGTCGGCGCTCGAAGTCATCATGACCACGCTGCATGCCGGCGGCAAGTTCGATAGCAAGGTCTACGAGACTAGCGGAGGCCTGCACGGCGTCGGCGTCTCGGTCGTCAATGCCCTATCGGACATGCTCGAAGTGGAGGTGGCGCGCGGGCGAAAACTCTATCGCCAGCGTTTTTCGCGCGGCGTCCCGCAGGGACCGCTGGAGAATCTCGGCGACGTCCAGAACCGGCGCGGCACGCGCACGCGCTTCCATCCCGACCCGCAGATCTTCGGCAAGAACGCGAAGTTCGAGCCGGCGCGGCTCTACCGCATGGCGCGCTCGAAGGCCTATCTGTTCGGCGGGGTGGAAATCCGCTGGTCGTGCGACCCCGCCCTTCTTTCGGAGAAGGACGAGACGCCGGCCAGGGCGACCTTCCATTTCCCCGGCGGGCTGAAGGATTATCTCGCCGCCTCGCTCGGCTCCGACTATCAGGTGACGCGCGAGATCTTCGCCGGCAAGAGCGAGAAGCAGGGCGGCCACGGCTCGCTCGAATGGGCGGTGACGTGGCATGGCGGCGACGGCTTCGTCCATTCCTACTGCAACACGATTCCCACGCCCGAGGGCGGCACCCACGAGATGGGCTTCCGCAACGTCCTGACGCGCGGGCTGAAAGCCTATGCCGAGCTCACCGGCAACAAGCGCGCATCCATCGTCACCTCGGAAGACGTGATGATCTCGGCCGCCGGCATGCTCTCCGTCTTCATCCGCGAGCCCGAGTTCCAGGGCCAGACCAAGGACCGGCTGGCGACGGTGGAGGCGGTGCGCATCGTCGAGACCGCCATTCGCGACGCCTTCGACCACTGGCTGGCCGACAACCCGGCCGAATCGACCAAGCTGCTCGACTGGGTGATCGCGCGTGCCGACGAGCGCGTGCGCCGCCGGCAGGAAAAGGAGATTTCCCGAAAGTCGGCCGTGCGCAAGCTGCGCCTGCCCGGCAAGCTGGCCGACTGCACGCAGACGGCGGCGCAAGGGGCGGAACTGTTCATCGTCGAGGGCGACTCGGCCGGCGGCTCGGCCAAGCAGGCGCGCGACCGCGCCTCACAGGCCGTCCTCCCCTTGCGTGGAAAAATCCTCAACGTCGCCAGCGCCGGCACCGACAAGCTCGCCGCCAACCAGCAGATCGGCGACATCGTGCAGGCGCTGGGCTGCGGCACGCGCTCGAAATATCGCGAGGAGGATTTGCGCTACGACCGGGTCATCATCATGACCGACGCCGATGTCGACGGCGCGCATATCGCCTCGCTGCTGATGACCTTCTTCTATCAGGAGATGCCGCAGCTGGTGCGCGGCGGCCATCTCTACATGGCCGTGCCGCCACTCTACCGGCTGAGCCAGGGCGGCAAGGTGATGTACGCGCGCGACGACGCCCACAAGGACGAGTTGCTCAGAGCCGAGTTCACCGGGCGCGGCAAGGTCGAGATCGGCCGCTTCAAGGGCCTCGGCGAGATGATGGCGGCGCAGCTCAAGGAAACGACGATGGACCGCAAGCGCCGCACCCTGCTGCGCGTCGAGGTCATCGACGACGAGGCTGCGACCAAGGCCTCGGTGGAATCGCTGATGGGAACGAAGCCGGAAGCCCGCTTCCGCTTCATCCAGGAACGCGCCGAGTTCGTGGAAGAGCTGGACATCTGACGGCGCGACGCCGTCGACGGGAGAGCATCATGCCGCTGCGCATCGTCTATGTCTCGACGCTGGAACCGCATGTGACGGAAGACGACATCGCGGCGCTCGTCGACAAGGCCGCCGCCTTCAACAAGGCGCACGGCATCACCGGCGTGCTCGCTTTCGAGGACAGGCGCGTGTGCCAGATTCTCGAAGGCCCGGAAGCGGCGGTGGAGAAGCTATTCCGCTCGATCGGCAAGGATCCGCGTCACACCGGGGTGACGGAGATCGTCAACGTGCCGATCGACGCGATGACCTTCGACGACTGGGGCATGGTGCGACGGCGGATGATCGACATGGTCATCTCCGCCTTCGCGCTGTAAGGCGCGCCGCGCTCACGCGGCGGCTTTTCATATTTGCCGCGCTCAGGCGGCGGCGATGGCCAGCGCGTGCTCGCGCGCGTTCTCGCGCAGCGCCTCGAGGTGGATCGCCTTGATCAGCGCGGCGGTCTCGCGGTCGCTCTCGGCCGGTCCCTTCTGGCCGGGCGCGGCGTCGATCTCGTTCAGCATCAGCCACGTCACCTCCTGCGCGCCGGCGACGCGCCGGCCGGCGGCGACCTCGCGCCAGACCTTCAGCGCCCGCAGGAACACGCCGTGCAGCGATTTCGCCAGCCCGGCGGCGGCGAACAGCGAAAAGACGGCAACGTCGCGGCCCGAGGCCAGGATCGCCCGCACCCGCGTCTCGGAATGGCCCGACAGGATCATCAGCACCGAGCCGAGGAAATCGACCTTGCCATGGGCGATGGCCCTGAGCAGGAAGCCGGCGGTCAGCTCGCCGCGCAGCCGCAGATGCTCGATCAGCGCCGCGTGCTCATCGAGCGGCGTATGCTCGATCAGCGTCAGCGAGGCGCGGACGCAAGCCTCGCGCGTCACCCGCTCGGCGCGCGCCTCGCCGATCAGCGCCCGCACCAGCGGCGCGTGGCGCAGCGCCTCGCCCAGCGCCACGAGCAGCATGTGGCGGCACTCGCCCGGCAGGCGCGGATCGTTCAAAAGAGCTTCACGCAGCGCGGCCTCGTGGCCGAAGCGCTCGGCGATGCGGCGGAAGGAGAGCGAGGCGACCGCCGCGCCCTCGTTCGTCACCAGAACGCGGCAGGC
>DAOMOI010000039.1:2807-10269 GCA_035444225.1 Aquamicrobium sp.
ATCGCCGCCGACAGGCTCATCGAGACGACCGGCCGCGAGGCGATCAGCGCCTGGACTGAGGGGCGCGAGGACGCGACCCTGTCGATCAGGTCGACATCGGAAAGCAGCGGCGAGCGAACGAGGATCACGCCGGCGACCTCGTCCTGGTCGTCGGCCAGCGCGGCGACGATCTGCGGCGGCGCATGCGGGCTCATCGACAGCGCCTCGGCCAATGCCGAGCGTACCTTGGGCGAAGGATCGTCGACCAGCAGCGTCAGCGCCGCCTCGACCTCGCAACGATCCTCGAAGGCGATCTGATGGTCGAGAAGCGCCCGCGCCAGCGCGCCGGCGGCGGCCGCGCGCTCGCCCACGCGCGCATTGCCGATCCATCTCAAGAAGTGCCTGACAATCATCGCCGCCCACGCCAACCCCGAAGACCATGGAAGTTAAGAAAAAATGGTTGACGGACGGTCCACGCGCCCGGCGCGCGCCCGCCGACCTCGGGTGCATGATAGGCTTCATAGCCGAGCCGGCGTCCGAGCCACGCCATGCCGCCGAAGAGGACTTTCTGCATGGCGGCGGGCACGACCGGAAGATAGGTCGGATCCAGCAGATAGGCATCGAAGGTGACCGCGCTCTGCAACGGGTCGGTGATATCGCCCCTTCTGTTCACCTTTCCCTTCTGCGACAGCGCCATGAAGGTCTCGAAGAAAAGCTGGAGGCGCTGGAGCGTTTCCGGCATGGGTTCCCGGGGCTCGGCGCGCTGCCTGACGTGAAGCTCGTCCTGTCCGACGTTCCTCGGATGGACGTGATGCTCGTTGAACCGGACCTCGATCGTCGCGGGCGCCGTGACCACGATCCTGCGCTTGCCGACCTTGCAGGCGGCGGTGCCGGCGATCACGTCGAAGCTCTCCGCGACTTCCCCCGCCGGCCCGGCATGGTAATGCGGCATGAGCGGAAGCGCCTCGCCGGGCGGCACGTACCAGTCCACCGCGATGACGCGGCCACCGCTATCTGCGGGAGCGGTGACGAAGACCACGCGCGTCCGCGTTACCGGATTGTAGATCTCGTCCCCGCTGCCGACCATGCCCGTCCTCCCCGAACATGCTATCGCGCCGGGCGGCCATAGGCCAGCGTCATCAAGCCAGAGGCCGGCTTGCGGGATGTCGTTGATCGTGTTTGCCGACTTCTCTATTGGTCTTTGACGTAAACCACGGGAGGGACCTGGCGGCATGGCCGGACTGTATCTTGAGGAATTCACCGTCGGGCAGGTCATCCGACACCCGCTGACGCGCTCGATCACCGAGAGCGACAACATGCTGTTCTCGATGATGACGATGAACCCGCAGCCGCTGCATGTCGATTTCGACTATGCGCAAAAGAGCGAATGGGGCAAGCCGCTGGTCAATTCGCTGTTCACGCTCGGCCTGATGATCGGCATCTCGGTGCACGACACCACGCTCGGCACCATCGTTGCCAATCTCGGCATGACGGAAACGGCCTTCCCGCACCCGCTGTTCCACGGCGACACGATCCGCGTCGAGACGGAAATCCGCTCGATACGCGAATCGAAATCGAAGCCCGACCGCGGCGTGGTCGAGATGGAGCACCGCGCCTACAACCAGCACGGCGACCTCGTCGCGCGCTGCCTGCGCCAGACCATGATGCAGAAGAGGCCTGCCTGATGCGCTCGATGCTGTTCGTTCCCGCCGATTCGGAAAAGAAGCTCGCCAAGGGGCTGGCCTCGGGCGCCGACGCGCTCATCATCGACTTGGAGGATTCGGTCGCGCTCGCCAACAAGGAGGCGGCGCGGCGCATGGCGGCGGAGTTCATCGCCACGACGAGGACCGGCCCGGCGCTCTATGTCCGCGTCAACGACCTGTCGAGCGGAATGACCGACGACGACCTCGCCGCGGTCATGAAGGCGGGGCCGGCCGGGATCATGCTGCCGAAATCCAACGGCGGTGAGGACGTGGCGCGGCTCGACGTGCGGCTGCGCGTGCACGAGGCCGAGAACGGCATCGCAGACGGCGCGACGCGAATCATGCCGATCATCACCGAGACTCCGGCCGCCGTGCTCGCCGCCGCGAGCTACGCCGGCGCCAGCGCCCGGCTTTCCGGGCTGACATGGGGCGCGGAGGACCTTTCGGCCGAGGTCGGCGCGTCGGCCACGCGCGACGAGACCGGCCGCTATACCGACCTCTTCCGCTTCGCCCGGCTGTCGACCATCCTCGCGGCCACGGCGGCGGAAGTCGCGCCCATCGACACCGTGTTCCCGAATTTCCGCGACGAGGACGCCTTTCTGCGTGACTGCCGCGAGGGCGAGCGCGACGGCTTCACCGGCCGCATGGCGATCCACCCGGCGCAGGTGCCCGTCATCAACGAGGTGTTCACGCCGTCGCCGGAAGCGGCGGCCGAGGCGCGCGCGGTCATCGACGCATTCGCGGCGGCCGGCAATCCGGGCGTCGTCGCCATCGACGGCAAGATGTACGACCGCCCGCACCTGAAGCGGGCCGAGCGCCTGCTGGCCCGGACGAAGCCGGCGGGCGCGGCCTGAGGAGCCTCGCCATGGGCTTCGACCTCATCCTGTCGCAGGGCCGCGTCGCCGATCGGACGCCGGGCGCAATCAAGGGCGCGGCGCTGACGGCGGCGGCGATCGAGCCTCTCATCGACGGCGACAGGCGGGTGATCGGCGCGCCCTCCCCGATGGCCGACGACGACTGGACGGCAAGCCTGCCGCAGGCCCATCCGACGCTCGCCGGCCTGCGCGACGCGATCGGCAGAAGCCTCGGCAACGGCCGCGTCCCGGTCATGGTGGCCAACACCTGCCCGGCGAGCCTGGCCTCGCTGCCGGTCGCGGCCGCGGCGCTGCCGGACGTCACCGTCTTGTGGATCGACGCGCATGGCGACTTCAACACGCCCGACACCACCGGCTCGGGCTATCTCGGCGGCATGGTGCTGTCGGCCGCCTGCGGCTTGTGGGACAGCGGCCACGGGGCGGGCCTGCGCCCCGGGCGGATCGTCGTGGTCGGCGGACGCGACATCGACGCGGCCGAGGGCGAGCTGATGCGGCGGCACGGCGTCCGCGTCGTGTCCCCGGCCGAGGCAACGCCGGAGCGCATCCTGCGCGAGGCCGGCGCGGGGCCGGTGTGGGTCCATGTCGATTGGGACGCGCTGGAGCCCGGCTTCGTGCCGGCGGCCTACACGGTGCCGGGCGGGCTGACGCCGGCGCAGGTGAAGGCGATCTTCGAGGCCCTGCCCCCGCCGCGGATCGCCGGCATCGAGCTTGCCGAGTTCGAGGCCGGCGACGACGAGGCGCGGAACGCGCAGGCAACCGCCATCATCCTCGACACCGTCGCTCCCCTGTTCGCTGGAGGGCGACAGTCCAAGCAAGAATCGGGTGGCAAGGCATAGGCGTCTTCGGTCATTCCTCGGGCGGCGGCGATCCTGCCGCTACCCACCCGGAGACATGCCATGCCAGCCACCCCGCGTTCCGGCCGACCAGTGACCGGATCCATGACCGGGCTCGAATGGGCGATGCTGCTCGCCCTGTCGGCGGTGTGGGGCGGCTCGTTCTTCTTCAACGCCGTGGCGGTGCGCGAGTTGCCGGTGTTCACCGTCGTCGTCAGCCGGGTCGTGCTCGCCGCGCTGGTCCTGCTCGCGATCCTGAAGCTGCGCGGCGAGGCGATGCCGGCTGGACGTCAGGTATGGACCGCATTCTTCGCCATGGGCCTCCTCAACAACGCCATCCCGTTTTCGCTGATCGTCTGGGGCCAGCAGCACATCGCGTCCGGTGTCGCCTCGATCCTCAATGCGTCGACGCCGCTGTTCACGGTGATCTTCGCGCATTTCCTGACCACGGACGAGAAGATGACCGGGGCGAAGCTCGCCGGCGTCGTCATCGGCCTCGCCGGCGTCGCCTCGATGATCGGGGCCGATGCGGTGCGGATGCTGGGCACGGACATGACGGCGCAGCTTTCCTGCCTTGCCGGCGCGGTCTCCTATGCGCTGGCGGGCATCTTCGTCCGCCGCTTCCACGCCATGGGCGTCGCGCCGATGACGACGGCGGCGGGACAGGTCGTCGCCTCGAGCATGCTGCTCGTTCCGGTCATGCTCGTCGTCGACCGGCCGTGGACGCTCGCCGCGCCCGGCATGGAAGCAGTTGGCGCGCTCATCGGCGTCGCCGCGCTCTCGACCGCCTTCGCCTACGTGCTCTATTTCCGCATCCTCGCCACGGCCGGCGCTACCAACCTGCTTCTGGTGACGTTCCTGATCCCGGTCAGCGCCATCGTCCTCGGCATCGCCTTCCTCGGCGAAACCCTGCTGCCGCGCCACCTCGTCGGCATGGCGCTGATCGGCGCGGGGCTGGCGGCGATCGACGGCAGGCCGCTGCGATGGCTGCGCGGCGTCCGGCAACCGGGCTACTGACGGATGGTGCGTTCCGCTTCAGGCGGCACCGGGACGGGAACCCGGTTTCGCCGCTTTTCGTCCTGCTCTCGCAATTCGGCTTCCGTCACCACCGGACCGCCCCATTTGTAGGGAGCGCCGCATTCGGGCGGTATCGGCCCCGCGAGACGGTCCGGGTCCGGCACCGCATCGCCGGCGGCGCCGCTCATCCCGATCTCCTGACCGACCAGAACGGCATTCCCGGTTACGCCGTCCACCACCTCGATCCGGCCGTCCCCGGTCCGGGAGATGCGGCTTCCATAGGTCCAGATCACGAAGGCATCGCCATGGCGCAGGCAGCCGTTCCCGTCCACGACAAGGCGGCCCCGGCCGAGATTCGCAAGGAAGGTGTCCTGCGGCTCCGCGGCCGTGACCAGCACGGGGAGCCTGTCGGCATCGCCCATCGGCAAACGGTCGCCTTTCGCGGCGGCCGGGGACGCGGTTTCAGCGAAATCTCCCGGCGATCCGGCAAAGGCGGGACCGGCAAGGCATGCGGCGAGCATGGCGGCGACGGCGGTTCTCAAGGCATCTTCTCCGAGGCGGGGACCATGTTCGCCAGCGTAGGATGCAATGGGGCCATTTTCCGGCCGGACCGGACCAAAGAAGCCGTACTCACCCCTCCCATTTCGGGCGGCGCATGGAGAAGGTCTCCGTCACCGCCGAATAGTCCATGTAGCCGAGGCGGGCGAGGCTGCCGGCCTTGACGATGTCGAACAGGCCGTCCGTCATCACCTGATCGTCGATATGGATGCCGACGACCTCGCCGATGACCATGAAACGCTCGCCGCTATGGCCGTCCAGCCCCTTCGGGCGCAGGATTTCCGTCACCTTGCATTCCAGCGCCGCGTGCGCCTCGGCGACGCGCGGCGGCCTGACCAGACGCGAGGGCGCGGGCGTTAGCCCGGCATAGCCGAACTCGGAGACGCCGCGCGGGGCGTCGACGCTGGAGGCATTCATCCGCTTGCCAAGGTCCTGCGTGGCGAGGTTGGCGACGAACTCGCCGGTCTCGCGGGCGGAGACGACGCTGTCCTTCTCGCCCTCGGACGAGAACATGACCAGATGCGGGTTGGCGCCGATGGCGTTGAAGAACGAATAGGGCGCGAGGTTGAGCGCGCCTTCGGCCGAGACGGTCGAGATCCAGCCGATCGGTCGCGGCGCGACGATGGCCTTGAACGGATCGTGCGGCAGGCCGTGGCCCTTCGACGGTTCGTAGAACATGTCTATCCTTCGTTTTGGCCTTCCCAGGGGCCGGAATAGTCGGTGACGATGTCGTCGAGGTCCGGGCGCAGGCGCTCGGGCGTCGCGCCCTCATGCGTGCCGATATGGACGAAGCCGACGACGCGCTCCCGCGGCGCGAGGCCGAGGATGCGCCTGCCCTCCTCGTCGTCGGCATACCAGTTGGTGATCCAGCTGGCGCCGTAGCCGAGGGCGCCGGCGGCGTTCAACAGGTTCATGGCCGCCGCGCCGCCGGACAGGAACATCTCCCATTGCGGCACCCGCGGGTGATCGCGCGGCACCGAGACGACGCCGACGACCAGCGGCGCGCGGGAAAAGCGCGCCAGCTCCTGCGCGCGGCGGTTTTCCGCCAGCGGCCCCTCGCGCCTTTCAGCCAGCGCGGCAAGCGCCTCGCCGATGCGATGGCGGGCCTCGCCGCGATAGAGGATGAAGCGCCACGGCGCGAGGCGGCCGTGATCGGGCACGCGCGAGGCGATGGTGAGCATGGTGCGGATGTCGGCCTCGGACGGGCCGGGTTCCTTCAGCTCGCCGATCGGGCGCGACCGGCGCGACAGGAGGAAGTCTATGGCTGGCTGGTTCATCATCGTCTCCGGGAGAGCGGGAAGTGTCGGGTACCGGAGCGGATGCCGGATGCCTGTCGGGACGCAACGCGGGGAGCGGATGCGTTTCTCGCCTTGAAATTGCCACCGCTCTGCGGTTGAAGGCAAGCCATGAGAGGGGCCTTGACCACACCGTTCACAATGCTTGGCCGATCAGGGCTGCACCGCCTGACGATCCGTCGGCCCGGCGCGCGGTTGTTCGCCTGTGCGATTTCCAGCCTCGTCGCCTTTGGAGCCGCCGCGCAGGGCGTGGAGACCGACGCGCTGCGCAGGCTCGACATGCCGGGCCTGTCCGGCTACGCCGCGCCGGCCCAGCAGGGCCCGCTCGCGGCCTCCGGCGAAGGCCAGGTGACGCTGTCGGCGCATCTGGTGGACGGCGGCCCGACGCTCACGCGCGGGCTGGTCTGGCGCGTCTTCAGCCCCGAGGCGGACGCCGAGGGCAAGCTGCCGATGATCGCCTCATCGCAGGGAGGCAACGGCGTCTTCACGCTGGAGCCGGGCAGCTATCTCGTCCACGCCTCGTTCGGCCGCGCCGGCGCCACCAAGCGCATCACGATCGGCAAGGACGCCAAGACCGAATCGGTCGTGCTCGACGCCGGCGGGCTGAAACTCGACGCGGTGCTTTCCGGCGGCGTGCGCATCCCGCCCGCGCGGCTGCGCTTCTCCATCTACGAGGCCGAGCCCGATGTCAGCGGCGAGCGGCCGCTCATCGTCCCCGACGTCCAGCCCAACACGGTGGTGCGGCTGAATTCCGGCACCTACCACGTGGTCTCGACCTACGGCTCGGTCAATGCCGTGATCCGCTCCGACATCCATGTCGAGGCGGGCAAGCTGACGGAGGCGACGGTCGAGCACAAGGCGGCGGAGCTGACGCTGAAGCTTGTGCGCGACAAGGGCGGCGAGGCCATCGCCGACACCTCGTGGTCGGTGCTGACCGAATCGGGCGACGTGGTCCACGAAAGCGTCGGCGCCTTCGCCTCGATGGTGCTGGCCGAGGGCGAGTATGCCGTCGTCGCCAAGAACCGCGAACGCATCTACCAGCGCGACTTCACCGTCACCGCCGGCCGCAACCAGGACGTCGAGGTGCTGGTGAGCGAGACGGACGTGGACGACGCGGCGGATTGAGGCATTTCTTTCGGAGAAGCTCGCGCTGCCCCTCATCCGCCCTTCGGGCACCTTCTCCCCGTGAACGGGGAGAAGGG
>DAOMOI010000040.1:0-10203 GCA_035444225.1 Aquamicrobium sp.
TTTTTCATGCAGCTGCGCAGGCCGGGTCGTTCACCCATGCCGCCGAGACGCTGCGGCTGTCGCAGTCGGCGATCTCGCGGCAGGTGAGCGCGCTGGAGCAGGATGTCGGCGTGGCGCTGTTCCATCGCCACGCGCGCGGGCTCGTGCTGACGGAGCAGGGGGAGATCCTCTACAAGACCGCGCACGAGGTGCTGATGAAGCTCGAAACGGTCAGGGCGCGGCTGACCGAGGCCAAGGATCGCCCGTCCGGCCAGCTGCGCGTCAGCACCACGGTCGGGCTCGGCTCCGGCTGGCTGACCGAGCGGGTGCAGGAGTTCCTCGACCTCTATCCCGAGATCCAGCTCCAGCTGATCCTCGCCAACGAGGAGCTGGACCTGACCATGCGCCAGGCCGACTGCGCGATCCGGCTGCGCCAGCCGCAGCAGCCGGACCTGATCCAGCGCAAGCTGTTCACTGTGCATTTCCACCTGTTCGCGTCGCCGGCCTACGTCGCCAAATACGGCAAGCCGCGCGCGATCGAGGAACTGGACCGGCACCGCATCGTCACCTTCGGCGAGCAGGTTCCGCATCATCTGGCCGACATGAACTGGCTGGAAACGGCCGGCCGGCCCGAAGGATCGAAGCGCATCGCCACGCTCCAGATCAACAACATCATGTCGATCAAGATGGCCGTGCAGCGCGGCGCCGGCATCGCCATGCTGCCCGACTATGCGGTCGACAAGGATTCCGGGCTGGTGCAGATCATGCCGGAGACCGAGGTGCCGTCCTTCGACACCTATTTCTGCTATCCCGACGCGATGAAGAACCAGGTCAAGCTGCACGTCTTCCGCGACTTCCTCATCGCCAAGGCGCGAAGCTGGGCATTCTGAACGTCCTGCCTGCCTTGCAGACAGGCAGGGCATAAATGGCTGCCTTGCAGGCGGGCAGGCGCACACGGAATAAGCTATGCGTTGATCGCATGGGTGCAATGCGAAAGACGTTGCTTGCATTTTGGGCTGCGAGCGCCCATATCCCAATCATCTCCCGGGCGCATTCCTCCTCCCATTGGCGCCCGCGAGTGTTCCCCTCTGGAGGTTTTGCCTACGGGCGCTTCCAACACTTCAAGCCGGGTCTTTTGATCCGGCTTTTTTTTGCCTGCGCGCAGGCCCTGCATAAAAAAGCGGCAGGAGCGGCCGCTCCTGCCGGACACCTCTCCCTGCAATTATCTCACGCGGCCTTGCCGTTGGCGTTCATCGCCTCGTCGGCCAGCCGGCCGGTCAGCTCGGCCATGTGGTCGAACTCGGCCGCGTAGGAGGCGACGCCGGCCGTGGCCGAGCGCAGCTCGACGATCAGGTCGCCGATCTCGGCCTGCGGCATCAGCGCCTCGACCACGTCCCAACCCGGCCAGCCGGGCCGGCCGTCGAAACCGAGGATCTGGCCGCGCCTCTGCGGCACGATCGCCGTCACTTTTGCCGTGGCGTCGGAAGGGGTGAATATCCGCACCTTGAGGATGGGCTCCAGAAGCACGGGCGAGCAGGCGGCCATGCCCTCCTTCATGCCGATACGCGCCGCCTGCTGGAAGGCCATGTCGGAGGAATCGACCGTATGGTAGGAGCCGTCGGCGAGGTTGACGGCGATATCGACCACCGGAAAGCCGAGCGGCCCGGATTTCAGGTAGTCGCGGATGCCGGCCTCGACGGAGGGGATATATTGCTTCGGCACCACGCCGCCGGTGATGGTGTCGGTGAACTCGAAGCCCGAGCCGCGCGGCAGCGGCTTGATATCGAGCACGACATCGCCGAACTGGCCGTGGCCGCCCGACTGCTTCTTGTGACGGCCGCGCTGGGTCGCGGCTTTGCGGATGGTCTCGCGATAGGGCACGCGCGGTGCGCGCGAATCCACGGCGATCTGGTACTTGCCTTCCAGCCGCTCGACGGTGACGCGCAGGTGCATCTCGCCGTGGCCGGAGATGATGGTCTCGCCGGTGTCCTGGTTCTGCTCGACGACGAGCGACGGGTCCTCCTGGACGAGCTTCTGCAGGCTGGCGGAGAGCTTGACGTCGTCCTTGCGCTCCTTCGGGCGCAGGGCGAGCGTGTAGACTGGGGCCGGCACGTCGAAGGTGACGAGCGGCGCCACGCCTCTCGTCGTCGACAGGGTATCGCCGGTGGCGATGTCGTCGAGCTTGCCCAGCGCCACCGTCTCGCCCACCTCGGCGGCGGGCAGCTTTGCCTGCTCCTTGCCGGTGAGACGGTAGATGCCGGAGACCTTTCCCGCCGCGCCGCTCGATGCGTGCAGCTCCGTGCCGTCGGCGATGCGGCCGGCCAGCACCCGCGCCACGGAGAGCTTGCCGCCATGCGGCGTGTGGATCGTCTTCATCACCTGAAGCACGGACGCGCCCGCCTCGACGCCGAGCCGCTGGCGCGTGGCCTCGACATCGGGCGCGTCGTGGCGAATGGCCTTGAGCAGCCGCAGGATGCCGTTGCCCTTCTCGGCCGAGCCGATCAGCACCGGCGTCACCGCGCCATCGCGCAGATCGGCGGCGAGGTCGTCGAACACCGCGTCGCGCGGCGGCTCGATCTCGTCGAGCAACTGCTCCATCAGCGCGTCGTCATGGTCGGCCAGCGCCTCGAGCATGGAGAAGCGCGCCTCCAGCTCGCGCGCCTTCTCGTCGTCGGGGATTTCGGCGACCGTGCTTTCGGCATGTTCGCGGTAGATGTAGGCGCGTTCGAGCGCGAGGTCGATGGAGCCGACGACGACGCCCTCCCTGCGCAGCGGAATCTGGCGCAGCAGCAGCGGCGTCGTGCTCGCCGGTTGCAGGAGCTTCAGCGTCTCGCGCACGCCGGTCGTCGCCTTGTCGATCTTGTTGAGGAACAGGAAGCGCGGCACGCCCATCTCGTCGAGCTGGCGCATGATGAGCTGGAGCGCGGGGAACTTCTTCTCGTCGGGCTCGGCCACGACCACGGCGACGTCGCAGGCGGCAAGCACGCCTTGCGCCTCCGACCCGAACTCGATCGAGCCGGGGCAGTCGACGAAGGTGATGCTTTCGTCCATGAAGCCGGTGGTGGCGAAGGTGGCCTCGACGCTCATCAGATGGGCGCGCGCCTCCGGCGAATGATCGCCCACCGTATTGCCGGACGACACCGCGTTCTGGCGCGCTATCGCCCCCGTTCGCGCCAGGATCGCCTCAAGAAGCGTGGTCTTTCCGCTTGAGAAGGGACCGACAATGGCTACGCATTTCGGTCCCTTGCGTCGTTCTCCGGCTCTTTTGCCCATGTGACCTGACCTCCCTCGCGCATGGTGCGTCGTGAGCGGCGGGCTGCAAAGCCGTGATGGCCTTGCGGCCGTCGCAGGCGCCCGGCGGCGCTGCGGCCGCCAAGGCCATCAGGCATCGTCACATGGCTGGCGAAGGAGGGCAAGGGGCCAGAGGCAAGGAAGAACGGGGCGCGGCGTTATCGCCCGCGCCCCGTTCCTTGAAGTGGTCGTCTCAGGTGAGCGAGGCGGTGAAGCGCTGGATGCGCGTGCAGGCGTCCTCCAAGAGCGCCTCGGAGGTGGCGTAGGAGATGCGGAAATTGGGGCCGAGGCCGAAGGCGGAGCCATGCACAACCGCCACGCCTTCCGCCTCCAAAAGCTCGCCGACGAAGTCCTCATCGGTCTCGATGACCTTGCCCGTCGGCGTCTTCTTGCCGATCAGCGCGGCGCAGGAGGGATAGACGTAGAAAGCGCCCTCCGGCGTCGGGCAGGAAATGCCGCGCGCCTGGTTCAGCATCGACACGACGAGGTCGCGCCGGCCCTGGAAGATGGCCTTGTTCTTCCGGATGAAGTCCTGCGGGCCGTTCAGCGCCTCGACCGCCGCCCATTGGGCGATGGTGCAGGCGCCCGAGGTCTGCTGGCCCTGGATCATGTCCATCGCCTTGATGAGCGGCAGCGGGCCGGCGGCGTAGCCGATGCGCCAGCCGGTCATGGCATAGGCCTTGGAGACGCCGTTCATGGTCAGGGTGCGCTCGTAGAGCGCCGGCTCGACCTCGGCGATGGTGCGGAAGGCGAACTCGCCATAGGTCAGGTGCTCGTACATGTCGTCCGTCAGCACCCAGACCTGGGGATGCTTCAGCAGCACGTCGGCGATGGCGCGCAGCTCGGCCTCGGTATAGGCCGCGCCGGACGGGTTCGACGGCGAGTTCAGCACCAGCCACTTGGTCTTCGGCGTGACGACCTTTTCAAGTGCAGCGCCCGTCAGCTTGAAGCCGTTGTCGATCGAGGTCTCGGCGAAGACGGGCGTGCCGCCGCACAGCGCCACCATCTCGGGATAGCTGACCCAGTAGGGGCGCGGAATGACGACCTCGTCGCCCGGGTTCAGCGTCGCCATGAAGGCGTTGAACAGGATCTGCTTGCCGCCGGTGCCGACGATGGTCTGCTCGGGCTTGTAGTCGAGATTGTTCTCGCGCTTGAACTTCTTCGCGATCGCCTCGCGCAGCGGCATGATGCCGGAGACGGGCGGGTACTTGGTCTCGCCGCGGCGGATCGCTTCGATCGCCGCGTTCTTGATGTTGTCGGGCGTGTCGAAATCCGGCTCGCCGGCGCCGAGCGAGATCACGTCGCGGCCCTTGGCCTTCAGCTCGCGGGCTTTCTGCGTCACCGCGATGGTTGCGGAAGGCTTCACGCGGGAAAGGGCATCGGCAAGGAAGGCCATGACGAAAAATCTCCGGTTGGGGAAGGCCGCCCGTTGCGGCCGCGCGCTGAATGCCGCATCCGCGGGCATCGCGCAAGCGCCGACACACCCCGCCGGCTGTTAACAGACGGTAAATCCATCGGTGGCATGTTATGATCGGGCGATGTCATCCATTCCGGCGGCGCGAATGCCGCCCGTCGAAAAAGCCGCCGGGAGGTTTGCTTGTCCTACGCCGCCGCCCTTGCACATATCGCGCGCCACGACGACGGCACGGCAACCGGCATATGGGCCGGTTACACGCTCAGATCCGCGTTCCAGCCCATCTTCGCCTTTCGGCCGGGGCGGCTCGAGATCGTGGCCTATGAGGGGCTGATCCGCCCCTTCCGCGCCGGGCTGCCGGTCTCGCCGGGCGACTTCTTCCGCTCCGTCCCGGCCGGCGACCGGCTCACCGTCGAGACGCTGACGCGCACGCTGCATCTTCTCAACGCCGGCACGTTCCTCAAGCCGCCGGCGATGCTGTTCGTCAATTTCGACCCGTCCGTGTTCATCGACCGCGAGCTGGCGGTCGCGGCGCTGCGCGGGATGCGGCTGACGCTGCACGAGGCCGGCATCGACCCGCGCCGCGTCGTCTGCGAGGTGACGGAGCAACGCTCGGCCTCGCTGCCGGTGCTGGTCTCGTTCGTCGCCTCGCTGCGCGACCACGGCTTCCGCATCGCCGTCGACGACTATGGCGCGGCCGAGTCCGACATGGACCGCGTCGCGGCGCTCAGGCCCGACATCGTCAAGTTCGACGCCAAATGGATCTCGCGGCTGATGGACACGCAGGCCGGCTTCGGCCTGCTCAAGATCATGGTGCGCGAGTTCGCCTCGCGCGGGTCGGGCATCGTCTTCGAGGGGATCGAGGACCGGCGGCAGCTGGAACTGGCCGAAAAGGCCGGCGCCGAGATGGTGCAGGGCTTCGCGCTGGCGCGGCCGGCGCTGATGCCGGTCGATTTCTCGGCGTTTGCCCATATCGGCGCCGATGCCGGGCACAACGAACCGCCCGGGCACGATCCGCATGAGCGCTCTTTCGGGCGCCGCGACAAGACGTGACGGGCGGCCGGCGCTCAGGCGAAATCGTGCCGGCGGCCACGGACGCCGGACGAACGGCTGCCGGCGAGCGTGGCGACGACGTCGTTCAGGGCGTCGATGTCGATATAGTAGAAACGCGAGAGCTGGACGGCGATCTCGTCCTCGGCGAAGCCGTGGGACATGAGAAACTCCGCCGCGACCGCGAGTTCGTCGCGTTCGGTCAATCGCCGCCTGGGCGAGCCGTCGGTTGGTGAAAGCATCGTCGTTGCCTGTCGTCGGTTCTTTTGGCCGTGACGCGGTGGGACGCAGACTGAAACCTGCGTAGAACTCGAAGAACAAGAAGCGATTACTTTGTCCGGCGCCGACAATATAGATCGGGCCGATTCGCGATTTCATTATGCCATATCGCCGCACCCCGGCAAGCAAAGGCAGGGCCGGCAAGCAAAGGCAGGGCCGGCAAGCAAAGGCAGGGCAGACAGGCGAAGGCAAGGATGAGCCTCGCCCCTTGCGGGGCGGGTGCGGGAGGTGATATTCGGCATTGCGGCGGGGAATGGACAGCGAAGAGAAAGCGCCCGGATTGCCGCGACACCGTTTCCACATCCTCAGCATCGCGTGCGCCGTCATGGCCTCGGCCGCGTTGGGCGGCTGTACCACCAGCGATCTCGCCCTTGAGGGCCAGACGCTTTCGCTTGCCGCTGGCGATCCGGTGCTGCCCGACAATGTCGGAGTGACGCCGTCGATCCTGTCGCTGGCCGAGGAGCAGGAGCAGATCGCGGCGGCCACGCCGGTGGGCTATGCCGCGCCGGCGTCGGCGAGCGCGGCGGCGCTGGCGGCGGCGAACCCGGCCGCAGGCGGCAGGGTCGCGGCGCGCAGCCCCGAACTCGACGCGCTGATCGCGCGCTATGCCCACCACCACGAGATCCCGGTCGAGCTTCTGCGCCGCGTTGTCAGCCGCGAGAGCACCTTCGACCCCGCCGCCCGCAACGGCCCCTATTGGGGGCTGATGCAGATCCTGCCGCAGACCGCGCGCACCATGGGCTATGATGGCCGGCCCGAGGGGCTGCTCGATGCCGAGACCAACCTGAAATATGCCGGCCGCTATCTGCGGGGGGCCTATATCACCGCCGGCGGCGACCACGACCTCGCCGTGCGCTACTATTCGCGCGGCTATTATTACGACGCCAAGCGCAAGGGGCTGCTGGAGGCGACCGGGCTCGGCAAGGACCGGCGCAGGATGCGCGGGGGATAGCTTTTCGCTCAGGGGCCGCATCGCCGCCCTCGACGGCCGGTCCTGCCGCCGTCGCTCTCGTGCCCACGGCCGGGGGCAAGCCCGACGAGGAGAAGACGATGCCTTCCATGCCATTGCCGCTTTCGGGATCGTGCCGCTGCGGGCGGGTGGAAATCCGCGTGACCCGGCCGCCGCTCGCAACCTCCGCCTGCCATTGCCGCGGCTGCCAGAAGATGTCGTCGTCCGCCTATTCGCTGACGGCGATGTTTCCGGCCGAAGGCTTCGAGGTGACGAAGGGCGAGCCGGTGATCGGCGGCCTGCACGGGCCGGACGCGCGCCATCATTTCTGCGGCCATTGCATGACGTGGATGTTCACCCGGGCGGCCGGCATGGACTGGTTCGTCAATGTGCGGCCGACGATGTTCGACGACGCGGGCTGGTTCCGGCCGTTCCTCGAAACCCATGCCGGCACGAAGCTGCCCTTCGCCGAAACCGGAGCGGTGCGAAGCTTCGAGGCGTTCCCGGCGATGGAGGACTATGAGGGGTTGCTGCGGGACTATGCGCGGTGGGCGGCGGGATGATCGCCCGCCTGCGAAGCGGAAGCATCCGGGCGCCCCGGCCGTCGCCGCGCTGCCCGATGTGCCGGCGCCATTTTGTGCCTTGACTTGGAGTGCGCTCCAACCCGTAGCTTGGGCGAGTCGTGACGAAAGAAGGCATGAATGAAGATCGGCGAACTTGCGAGACGCTCGGGGCTGTCGGCCTACACGATCCGCTACTACGAGCGGATCGGGCTGCTTCCCTATGCCGACAGGGACCGGGCGGGGATACGCGACTACGACGCGTCGATCCTGACCTGGATCGAGTTTCTCGGTCGGCTGAAGACGACCGGGATGCCGATCCGGGACATGGTGCGCTATGCGGCCCTGCGGGAAGAGGGCGCGGGCACGGAAGCGGGGCGCCGCGAGCTGCTGGAGCGGCACCGCGAACAGGTGCGTGTCCGCCTCGCAGGCCTGTCGGCCTGCCTTCGCGTCCTCGACGACAAGATCGCCGGCTATGCCGGCCAGACCACAAGGAGTACCCACAATGACAAACGACAACCGGAACGGCGGCGACGGCGCGCGGGCTGACAACGGCGCTGCGATGAAGACGCGCAGGCTCGGCACCCAGCTCACCGTCTCGGCGGTCGGGCTCGGCTGCATGGGCATGAGCCACGCCTATGGCGGCCAGGACGAGGCCGATGCGATCCGCACGCTCCACCGGGCGGTCGATCTCGGCGTCACCTTCTTCGACACGGCCGAGGTCTACGGCCCGTTCGAGAACGAGGTCCTGGTCGGTAAGGCGCTGAAGCCCTATCGCGACAGGGTGACGATCGCGACCAAGTTCGGCTTCCGCATCGACACGGACAAGTCGGGCGTCACCGCCATGTCCGGCCTCGACAGCCGGCCGGAGCATGTGCGGGCGGTGGCGGAGGCGTCGTTGAAGCGGCTGGGCGTCGAGACGATCGACCTTCTCTACCAGCATCGCGTCGATCCCGCCGTGCCGATCGAGGACCCGGTCGGGGCCATGGCCGATCTGGTGAAGGAGGGCAAGGTGCGGGCGCTCGGCCTGTCCGAGGCGGGGGCAGACATCGTCCGCCGCGCGCATGCCGTTCATCCGATCTCCGCGCTCCAGAGCGAATACTCGCTGTGGACGCGCGACCCGGAGGGCGAAATCCTCGACACCTGCCGCGAACTCGGCATCGGCTTCGTGCCGTTCAGCCCGCTCGGCCGCGGCTTCCTGACCGGGAAAATCCAGACGACGGAGGATTTCGGCGACGCGGATTTCCGCCGCACCCTGCCGCGCTTCTCGCCCGAGAACATGGCCGCCAACGCGCCGCTGGTGGCGACGCTGGAGGCGATGGCGGCGGAAAAGGGCGTGACGGCGGCGCAGCTTGCGCTGGCATGGGTGATCAACCAGGGCGACTTCATCGTGCCCATTCCCGGCGCGCGCAAGATCGCGCATCTGGAGCAGAACGTCGCCGCCGCAAGCATCGTGCTTTCGGCGGAAGAACTCGCGAGCCTTGCAGAGATGATGTCGCCGGACAAGGTCTCCGGCGCGCGTTACGGCGAGTCGGCGGTGGCGGCGGTGGGCAAAAGGTGAGGCTGTTTTCGCTCACGGGCGGCATCGGTGCCTGCGGCTGTTTTTCCGTTCCGCTCGTCGCCGTCCGCGCCGCCCCTCATCCGCCCTTCGGGCACCGCCCGGGGTCGAGTCACGGGTCTCGACCCGTCCTTCGGACCCCGTGAACGGGGAGAAGGGATGTCGGCCGCGACGTTTTCCGCTTTCCCTTCCGCCTGAGGGGCGGCGCTGGCGTTGCGGGCCGGGCCACGGCTTGTCCGTCGCCACGCCCCGGTTCCGGTCTGGCCATTGAGAAAGAATGCCACCTGAAGGGTGGGAAGACGGGCGGTCGCTGGATCGCTCATCTAAGGGTATGTGGTTTGCGACCTCGCGGCCGCCCGTCCGGCATACTACCGGGCCTCGCCGACCCGCAGCCTCATAGCCCGCGCGCGGCACCTTACGGCGCGTTGCGCGGAATGGGTCGACCCGATGCCCTTCTTCGGCCGGCTTTCGCCAGAGTGCCGCATTACCGCACACCCCAGCGTCAGGCGCGAACGCCATCGACCCCTTCGCGAGGGCTCCCCGGTCGGCGTACCACCCTCACGTTAAGGGCGTTTCACCGCGCCGTCCCATCTTCCGCCGCCACCGTCGCGACCGGCGGTTCCCGCAAGAAGGGCGAGTCAAGGATAAGCGAGGCGGCGGGGACGTGGATAAGAACGGGTTGCGACGAGCAGGACGCGAGCGGCGTCAGGCCGCGTCAGCCATGTCCGTCGCGGGCGCGACCGCGGCGACGACGGCGTCCGCCGACCATTCGAGGAAGGCCGCGTCCGCGCGCAGCTCGTCGAGGCTGCGCGGGACGGGGCGGGGGCCTTGCCAGTCCTCAAGCGCGAAGCCGAGGGCGACGCCGGCCTCGCGCAGGGCGTCGTCCAGCGTGTCGGCAACCGCCGTGATGCCCGGAAGGTCGGGAAAGGAGACGCCGTAGCCGCTCCGACCCTCCTTGTGAATCAAGGCGATGTAGTGCGTAGCCATCTCAGTCCTTCCGCCAGCCCAATCAACCGGCTCTAACGCCTGTCGCGTCTTATCCGCCTCGCAACGGCATGATCTTCGATGCTCGCGCCGCCCCTCATCCGGCCCTTCGGGCCACCTTCTCCCCGTAAACGGGGAG
>DAOMOI010000041.1:0-10172 GCA_035444225.1 Aquamicrobium sp.
GCCTGTAGCCGGAGATCGAGCGCGCGAAGACGTTGTAGATGACGACCGCGGGAATGGCGGCGACGAGGCCGAGCGCGGTGGCGAGCAGCGCCTCGGCGATGCCCGGCGCGACGACGGCGAGGTTGGTCGTCTGCGCCTCCGAGATGCCGATGAACGAGTTCATGATGCCCCAGACCGTGCCGAACAGGCCGACGAAGGGCGCGGTCGAGCCGATGGTGGCGAGGATGCCGGTGCCGCGCGTCATGCGCCGGCCGGCCTGCGCCTCGATACGCGACAGATGCGAGGTGACGCGCTCCTTGATGCCGGGCGCGCCGCCATGGGCGAGCGTCGGCAGCGACACTTCCATCTCGTGCGCGGCGGCGCGCACCATCAGCGCGGCCGGGCCGCCCTTGCCCTCCAGCGCGCGCACCGCGTCGGGCAGGCTGGCCGCCGCGACGATGCGCTTCAGCCCGCGCCCGGCCCGCGTCCTGGCTCCGGCGATCTCCAGCGTCTTGGCCAGCCATACCGTCCAGGTGACGAGCGAGGCGAAGGCAAGGCCGATCATCACCGCCTTGACCACCCAGTCGGCGGCCATGAACATGCCCCAGGGCGAAAGGTCGTGCGGCAGCGTCTCGTCGCGCTCCTGCGCTTCGGCCTCGATCCCCTCGCCGATCTCGATGTCGGACGCTTCGGGCGCGGGCGCTTGCGCCTGCGGCGTCGCGGGTTGCTCGACAGGGGCAGTGGGGGCAGGCGCGGGAGGCGTCGTGGCGTCCTGCGCCAGGGCCGGTGCGCCGGCGAGAAGCAGGATCGCCGCCATTGCGGCAAGAACCTGCCAGCAGGCCCGCGCAATCAGGTCACGGCGGCACGAACTCTTCAACACGATGGACGACATTCTGGCACTTTCCGCTTTCGCACGCTGTCCGATGTCTGCCTGGCGGCGGATGCCTCCCACATCCGGCTGTGACACGCAAGCCTCGGTTTCCCGACGGGAACGAAAATACGACTAAAACAATCAGGTTTAATTTGGAAGCCCGGCCCGAGGTAAATTTTCGGTGCCTTTCGCGGGCTCGTTGACGCCGGCGCGAAGTGGCGCTAGCAAGTTCGGTGAAGCTGGTTCCGCCCCCGGGCGGATGAAAAGGGAACGCGGTGCGGCCGGACATGTCCGGTCAACTCCGCGGCTGCCCCCGCAACTGTAGCCGTTGAGCCATCTTCCACATGCCACTGGCGAATGAAGCCGGGAAGGCGGAAGAAGGGCGAAGACACGGAAGCCAGGAGACCTGCCGCTTCAGTCACCCTGTCTGCATGCGAGGGGCATGCGGTCGCGGCCGTCCGTAGCGGTGACACGACGATGTGTTGCCGCGTGCGAACGGACTGGGGGGCTCCTTTTCCCTTTCCTTCCTGCGGTTCTTGAAAGCCCGGAGGCGCGCTTCGCGTCTCCCAGCATCTTTGGGGACTGGAATGAACAGGTTTCTGATTGCGACGGCGAGCACGCTTGCGCTCGCGGCCGGCGCGGCCCATGCGCAGGACGGCGTGGCGGAGGAGGCGGGCGCGACGACGTTGGAGGCGATCAGCGTCACCGCCAACCGCACCCCGACCGAAAAGAGCAAGACCGGCTCCAAGGTGGAGCAAGTGACGAAGGAAGAGATCGAGGCGAAGTCGTTCACCTCGGTGACGGACTACCTGACGCGCCTGCCGGGTATTTCGACGACGACGAGTGGCGGTCCGGGCACGTTGTCGTCCATCGCTATTCGTGGCGCGTCGGGCAAATACATCAAGACGCTTTATAACGGGATCGACATCTCCGACCCCGCCAACACCCAGGTGCAGACGCATTACGAGCACCTGCTCACCGGCGGCATCACCGGCATCGAGGTGTTGAAAGGCTCGCAGAGCACGCTCTATGGCTCCAGCGCCATCGCCGGCCTCGTCGATATCACGACGCTCGGCGAGGTCGAGGACGGCATCAGCCACACGGTGCATGTGGAAGGCGGCTCGTTCGGTACGGTCAGGGGACGCTACGGTTTCGCCGCCGCCCGTGGCGATTCAAAGATCACCGCCAATGCTTCCGGCTTCCGCACCGACGGCATTTCCGCCGCCGCCGGCCAGCCCGAGCGCGACGGCTACGACAATGTCACGCTCGACCTTGCCGCCGAGCACCGCATCAACGAGGCGTTCTCGGTCTTCGGCTCGCTGCTCTATATCGATGCCAAGAGCGAATATGACGACTACATGGCCGACAACTTCGTCAACCATGGTTTGACGGAGGCGATCGGTGGTCGTTTCGGCTTCAACGCCGACCTGATGGACGGACGGCTCAAGAATACGTTCTCTGTCCAGCTCTTCCAGATAGACAGAAAGAATGTCGAGGATGGCTGGTTGGCGTCGACAAGCACCTATGAGGGCAGACGCCAGAAGCTTGAATATCAGGGATCGTTCGAGGCAACGAGCCGTGTTCTGCTGCAATACGGTGCCGACTATGAGCGTCAGGCGGTCGACACGACGATGCTGGATTGGCTCAGCATCGACTTTCCCCCGCCCTATGTGCAGTTGAAAAAGTCGGTCAACATGACCGGAGTCTGGGCGCAGGCAAACTTTGAGCCTCTCGACAACCTGTTCCTGACCGCGGGCCTGCGCCACGACGAGCATTCCGACTTCGGAGGCCACACGACCTATCGCGGCACCGCGGCCTATCTGTTCGATGAAACCGGCACCCGCCTCCACTCTTCTATCGGGACGGGATTCCGCGCCCCGAGCCTCGCCGAGCTGTACGAGGCCGGCACGGGAAATCCCGATCTCAAGCCGGAAACCAGCGTCAGCTTCGACATCGGCATCGAGCAGAAATTTCTCGATGGCCGCGCGACGGCCGGCATCACCTATTTCCTGCTCGACGTGGAAGACCTGATCGTCTCGCGCTGGCCGGCGCCTTATGAGCAGATTTCCGGCACCACGCGCTCGCAAGGCGTGGAAGCCTCCTTCTCCTGGGCCGCGACCTCCTGGCTCGATCTCGCCGGCTCTTACACCTATACGGATTCGAAGACGGCGAGCGGTGCGCGCAACACGCATATCCCGCGCCACTCTGTCGTTCTGTCGGCCTCCGCCCGCCCGGCGGAGAAGTGGACCATCGACGCCGATCTCAAATTCGTCGGCGATACGGTCGATTCCACGGGCTCGCTCAAGGACTACGTCCTGCTCAACGCCAAGGTCGCCTATCAGGTCAACGAGAATGCCGAGGTCTACCTGCGTGGGGAGAACCTTCTCGACCAGAAGTACCAGACCGTCCGTCATTACGGCACGCCGGGCATCGCCGCCTATGCCGGATTCAAGGCGAAGTTCTGACTGAGCGGAAGCCGGCCTTCATGGCCGGCTTCCGTCAGCGCCCGTCGGCGGTCTCCTCGAGCAGCCATTCGCGCAGCAGCACCAGCGGCCGGTAGGTCGCGCGGTCGTCGGGCCAGCACAGATGATAGGCGTCGCTGCCCCGATAGGGCAGCGGCAGCGCCTCGACGATCCGGCCGGCGCGCAGCTCCTCCGCGAACAGGAAGTCCGGCAGCAGCGCCACGCCCAAGCCGGCCGCTGCCGCCTCGAACAGCGCCTGGAACTGGTCGAACAGCATGCCGTGGACGGCGCGGTCGTCGACTCCATGGCGGCGCATCCATTGCTCCCAGGCGTCCGGGCGGCTGGTCAGGTGCAGCAGCGGCGCGCCGCGGATGTCGTCGGCCGCGCGGAACGCATGGCGCCGCGCAAGCTCCGGGGCGCAGACGGGCACCGTCGTCTCGCGCCGCAGGAAGAGTGTCGTGGCGCCCGTCCATTCCGGCCCGCCGAAATAGATCGCGGCGTCGATGACGTCTTGCCCGAAATCGAACCGCGCCGGCCGGCTCACTATGTTCAGGTTGACCTCGGGGTGGCGGGCGCGAAAGCGCGGCAGGCGCGGCACCAGCCAGCGTGCGGCGAATGTCGGCGGCGCGGCCAGCGTCAGCGTTCCGCCGGCCGGATTGGCGAGGAGATTCAGCGAGGCGCTGGAGATCTTGCCGAGCGCGTCGCGGATTTCGCGCGCATAGGTCTCCCCGCCCAGCGTCAGGCGGATCTTCTGCTTCTCGCGCACGAAAAGCGCGATGCCGAGCTGGCCCTCCAGCGCCTTGATCTGGCGCGACACCGCCGATTGCGTCAGCGCCAGCTCGGCGGCCGCGCGGGTGATCGAGCCGGTCCGCGCCGCCGCCTCGAAGGCGGCGAGCAGCGGAAGCGAGGGTAAAAACCGTCTGGGCGCGCGAATGAGCATTACCGCCTGGCATGATGTCATGAAAAAGCCTCGCTAGCCTAGACCACGCCGGCCGGGGAAGAAAGAAGGACAAGAAGGTGGAGGCTCCGACGATGGCGAACGATCCGCGCACGCACGGCCTGTGGCGCGAGACCGCGCCGCCCGCGCCGGAAACGGCGGCGCTGGACGGCGAGGCGCGGGCCGAGGTGGCGGTGATCGGCGCCGGCTATACCGGCCTGTCGACCGCGCTTCATCTCGCGCAAAAGGGCATCGAGACGAAAATCGTCGAGGCGGAGCATATCGGCTTCGGCGGCACCGGGCGCAATGTCGGGCTGGTCAATGCCGGCATGTGGGTGATGCCGAACGACCTCCTCGCCACGCTGGGCGAGGATTACGGCAACCGGCTTCTCGACCTGCTCGGGACCGGGCCGGCCTATGTCTGGGAGGTGATCGCCCGCCACGGCATCGCCTGCGAGGCCGCGCCCGTCGGCACGCTCCATGCCGGCGTCGGCCGCAAGGGCTTCGTTGGGCTGGTCGAGCGCGAGCGCCAGTGGAAGCTGCGCGGCGCGCCGGTCGAGCTTCTCGACAGGGAAGAGGCCGCGTCGATGCTGGGGACCGGCTTCTACGAGGGCGCGCTGCTCGACCGCCGCGCCGGCACCATCCAGCCGCTCGCCTATGCCAACGGCCTCGCCCGCGCGGCCATGGAAGCGGGCGCGACGATCCATACGCGGTCGCCGGCGACCGCGCTCGAGCGCGAGGGCGACGGCTGGCGCGTCCGCACCCCGAACGGGTCGCTCATCGCCCGCAAGGTGGTGGTCGCCACCGAAACCTACACGCGGCTGGTGATGGAGGACATCGTCCGCCAGCAGGTTCTCTTCCCTTATTTCAACCTGGCGACGCCGCCTTTGCCCGAGGACGTCGCCGCCGGCATCCTGCCCGGCCGGCAGGGCGTGTGGGACACGAGGGAAGTGCTGTCGTCGTTCCGCCTCGATGCCGGCAACCGGCTGGTCTGCGGCTCGGTCGGCGCGCTGCGCAACACCGGCGCGGCCGTCCACCGGGCATGGGCGAAGCGGGCGCTGCGCAGGATCTATCCGCAGCTCGGCCCGGTCGCGTTCGAGCACGAATGGTACGGCCTCCTCGGCATGACCGCCGACAACCTGCCGCGCTTCCACCGGCTGGAGGAGGGCATCTATGCCTTCTGCGGCTATAACGGCCGCGGCATCGCCCCCGGCACGGTGTTCGGCCGCGTCATGGCGGAGCTTCTCGCCGGCGAGATCGGCGAGGCGGCGCTGCCGCTGCCGGTGACGCGGCCGGCGCCCGTCGCGCTGCGCGCCCTGCGCTCGGCCTTCTACGAGGCCGGCGCGCAGGTCGCGCATCTGGCCGACGCGCGGTTCTGATTCACGGTCACGGCCCTGCGGCGGCGACGGCGCGCGGCAGGTAGGTTTCCACCAGCGACGCCATGTGCGCGTCGCGGGCCCGGGCGCTCTCGCCGCCCATGACCACGGCGACGATGCGCCGCCCGCCGCGCCCGGCCGAGGTGGCGAGGTTGAAGCCCGAGGCGCGGATGTAGCCGGTCTTCAGGCCGTCGACGCCGGGGATGCGCCCGAGCAGGCCGTTATGGCCGCGCACCACCTTGCCGCCGAAGACGAATTCGCGGTTGGCGAAATAGTGGTAGTGGTGGGGAAAGCGGCTGCGCAGCGCCATGGACAGGATCGCCATGTCGCGCGCCGTGGTGCGCTGGCCGTCGTCGGGCAGGCCGGAGGCGTTGCGGAACACGGTTCCCCTCATGCCGAGCTGGCGCGCCCTGGCGGTCATCGCCTGCGCGAATGCTTCCTCCGAGCCGGCGAGGCGCTCGGCGACCGCGGTGGCGACGTCGTTGGCCGAGCGCACGGCCAGCGCCAGGATCGCTGAGCGCGTGTCGATGCTCTCGCCGCGCTTGAAGCCGATCTTCGAGGGCGGCCGCGCCGCCGCATAGGGCGAGACGGGGATCTGCTCGTCGATGCGGATGCGGCCGCCGTCCAGCGCCTCGAACAGCAGGTAGAGCGTCATCATCTTGGTCAGCGAGGCCGGATAGCGCGGCTCGTTCGCGGCATGCTCGAAAAGCACCCGGCCATTGCCGGCATCGACCACGATCGCCGAATATTTCTCCGATGGCAGCGGCTCGACCGGCTGCATCACCGACTGGGTCGTGCAGGCCGCGAGCGCGAGGATGACGAGAACAAGCGCCGCGAGGCGGCGAGGAAAGGCCGACGCGGCCCGCAAAGCGTGCAAGATGTCCCACCCGGTCGTCGAAGGATACGGTCTCGAAAAACGGGCGCGATGATGCCCCAGCGGCCGTGCCGCCGCAACCCCGGCGCGGCCGCAATCCGGGGGCCGCTTTAGCCCTCGCGCTCGTCGCGGAGCAGGATGCGCTCCGACGCGCCGTCGAGATCGTCGTACTGGCCGTTCCTCAGCGACCACAGGAACGAGACCAGCGCGATGACGCCGAACAGGAAGGCGATGGGGATGAGGAAGACGAGGCTGTTCATCGAAGCACCTATCGGATCGCGGTGTAGCTGTGCCATGTGCCGTGCCCGAGCACGGGGAAGACGACGATCAGGCCGATCAGCCCGGTGGCGATGCTGAACGCGGTCAGCACCGCGACGATCGCGCCCCAGGCGAGCATGACGCCGAGGTTGTTCCAGGTCAGCGAGATCGAGGTGCCCATGGCGGTGAAGGCGTCAGTGCGCTCGGCCAAGAGCATCGGCACGGCGAAGGTGGAGACGGCGAAGGCGAAGGCGGCGAACAGCCCGCCGACCACGACGCCGACGAGAAGCATGGCCCAGCCTTGCGGCGTGGTGAACAGCATCTGCGCCACATGGTCGAGGCCGGGAAACGGCCGCAAGCCGAAGAACAGCGCATAGATGATGACGGCCGCGCGCATCCACAGCAGCATTAGGAGGCACAGGATCGCGCCGGCGAACAGCACCTGCGGCCCTGACGCCGCCTTGACGAAGACCATGCGGGAAAGCGACGGCGTCCGCCCGGCGGCGAGGTCGCGGCTCTTCTGGTAGAGGCCGATGGCGACCAGCGGCCCGACCACCATGAAGCCGGCCAGCGCCGGGAACAGGATATAGTCGAGGCCGAGCGTGAACAGCGTCCCCACCACCGCGACCGACAGCACGAAGACGGCGAGGCCGTAGGCGAGGCTGGGCAAGGGTGCTGCGAGGAAATCGCGCCAGCCGGCGGCGAGCCAGCCGAAGGCGGCCGAGGGCGGCAGGCCGCGGCGGCGACGATGGTTGAGCGGGACCGAGGCCTGGCCCGAAGCCCGGACCGGGGGCTGCGAGGCCGATGAGGACGGGCTGGTCATCGTTCGGGTCTCCTCCCTCAACAGGACGAACGGGCGGCGCGGAAGGTCGCGCCGTCGCGGTCGGGAATCTTCGTATGGGTCACGCAGTCCGGCTGCGAGGCGGTGGCGACATAGACGAGATGGGCGTTGGCGGTGACGAGGAGCGCCACCACCGCGCCGGCGATGGCCAGCGAGGCGATCCGCCAGTTGCGCGCCCGCGCGCTCATCGCCCGTCGCTCCCGAGGCCGCGGACATAGAGCGTCAGCACCTTCAGGTCGAGCGGCTTCAGCCGGTCTTCCCAATGCGGCATGTGGCCCTGCCGGCCGCCATGGATCGAGGCGCGGACGGAAGCCGCGTCGCCGCCGTAGATCCAGACATCGTCGGCGAGGTTCGGCGCGCCGACCTCGGCCATGCCGGCGCCGTCGTCGCCATGGCAGGCGGCGCAATTGTCGGCGAAGATCGCCGCGCCCTCGTCTTGTGCCTCGCCGGACGGCTGCGACAGCGAGCGCACATAGGCGGCGACCGCGCGCACCTGGTCGCGCTCGAGCACGCCGTCGCGGCCGAACGCCATCATCTGCGACACGCGCGTCTCGTCATGGCCGGAATTGATGCCGACGCGGATGGTCTCGTGGATCTCCTCCGGCTCGCCGCCCCACAGCCATGCGCCGGCCGCGAGGTTGGGGAAGCCCGGCCCGCCGGTGCCGGCCGTGCCGTGGCAGACGGCGCAATTGTCGCCGAACAGCGCGTGTCCCGCCTCGTTGACGATTTCCATCAGCGCCGGGTCGGCCTCGATCTCGGCATAGTCCAGCGCCGTCACCCGCTCGGCCCAGCCGGCGCGGGCTGCCGCCGCCGCCTCGACCTGCCGCGTCACCACCTCGCGCTGGTCGAAGCCGAGCAGGCCGCGCGTATAGGTGACGCCGAGCGGCCAGGCCGGCATCAGGATCCAGTAGCCGAGCGCGAACAGCGCCGTGGTGACGAGGAAGAACAGCGCCACGCGCGGGATCGGCGTGTCGAGCTCCTCGATGCCGTTCCATTCGTGGCCCGTGGTCATCTGCCCGGTGACGGGATCGTGCTTTTCCAGCGCCATGGCCTATTTCTCCCCGGTCTTGTCGTTGCGGGGCCCGCCGTTTTTGGGCCCATCGTTACGGGGCTTGTCGTCGTCTTCGAGGATGCTCTTCTTGGCGCGGTCGAACCGCTTGCTGTTCCCGGGCCAGAACACATAGACCAGCACCGCGATCGAGAAGGCGATCAGATAGAACAGGCCCCAACTCTTGGCGAAGCCGACGAGCGTGTCGTGGTCGATCCCCATCGCCGTCACTCCGCCTCGAGCGCGCCGGTTTCGACGGCATCGGTGCCTTGGGCGGCGTCGGTCAGCTTGCCGAGAATCTGGAGATAGGCGACGAGCGCGTCCATCTCGGTCAGCCGGCCCGGCTCGCCGTCGAAGGCGCGGACGTTGGTTTCCTCGCCGTAGCGGGCGGAGACATCGCCGGCATGGGCGGAATCGGGCGCGGCCTGCGCCAGGGCATCAGTGCCGACATTGGCGATCATCTCGTCCGTATAGGGCACGCCGAGGCGCTGCATCGCCTTCAAGTGCCCGCCGAGGTCGTCGGTGCGCAGATTGTTGCGCTGGAGCCAGCCGTAGCGCGGCATCACCGATTCCGGCACCACGTCGCGCGGGTTGATCAGATGCGCGACATGCCAGGCGTCGGAATATTTGCCGCCGAGCCGGGCGAGGTCCGGGCCGGTGCGCTTCGATCCCCACAGCATCGGCCGGTCGTATTTCGATTCGACCGCCAGCGAATACGGCCCGTAGCGCTCGACCTCGTCGCGCAGCGTGCGGATCATCTGGCTGTGGCAGGCATAGCAGCCCTCGCGGATGTAGATGTTGCGCCCCGCAAGCTCCAGCGGCGTGTAGACGCGCATGTCGGGCGCCTCCTCGACCGTCTCGTCGATGGTGAACAGCGGCGCGATCTCGACCATGCCGCCGATGGCCGAGACGCCGACGATGGCGAGCACGAAGCCGATGGCGCTGCGCTCGATCTTGCGGTGGAAGAACTCGCCCATCTCTATTCTCCCGGCTGCACGGCGACGACCGGGGCGTCGCCGGCGCTGTCCTGCGCGATGCTGCGATGCGCCATGCGGATGGTCATGAACACGTTGAAGGCGCCGACGCTCGCCCCGGCGAGGAAGAACAACCCGCCGACCGTGCGCGCGATGTAGTAGGGGTGCATGGCGACGAGGCTGTCGATGAAGGAATAGGCGAGCGTGCCGCTCTCGGCATAGGTGCGCCACATCAGGCCCTGGATGATGCCCGAGTTCCACATCGCGAAGACGTAGATCAGCGTGCCGATCAGCGCGAGCCAGAAATGCGCTTCGACCAGCCGGGGCGAGTACATCGCCTTCTGCTTCCACATCCACGGCACCAGCGCGTAGATCGAGCCGAAGGTGATCATCGCCACCCAGCCGAGCGCGCCGGCATGGACGTGGCCGACGGTCCAGTCGGTGTAGTGGCTGAGCGAATTGACCGAGCGGATGGCCATGAACGAGCCCTCGAAGGTCGAGATGCCGTAAAACACCGCCGCCACCATCATGAAGCGCAGCGTGGCGTCGTCG
>DAOMOI010000042.1:0-9857 GCA_035444225.1 Aquamicrobium sp.
GTCAGTTGCTCGTCGGCGAGCAGGATGACGCGCGGCGAAAGCGGGTCCTCGGCTGCCGCCAGCGTCGCGACCGGCGCGCCGATCCAGCGCAGCAGCCCGTCCGAGGCCAGCGCGAAATCGCCATTGGCGGAATTGGCGAAGCGTTCGGCCCGCGCCTCGAACTCGGTGCTCAGCGCCTTTTGCGCCGCGGCCTTCACCGCCTTCGCATCCTCGCCGCCCGCCGACTGGTCGGCGGTGAAGCGGAAGCCCTGGAGGGAACCGACGTGGTGGCCTTCGACGGTGACGTCGCCGGCCGGGTTTATTTCTGCCTCAAGCATCGCGTTCTCTCTCAGGCGCCTCATGAGCACGGAAGTCCTGCGGTCTACGAAGCGTTTCGTCAATCGCTCGTGCAGGGCATCCGACAGTCTGTCCTCAATCTCGCGCGTTTTTTCCTGCCAGTGTGCCGAATCCGCCAGCCAGCCGGGCCGGTGGGACACGAAGGTCCAGGTGCGGATCTGGGCGATGCGGGCCGAAAGCGTGTCGATGTCGCCCTCGGTCGTGTCGGCCCGGCGCACCTGCTCGGCCATGTAGTCCTCGTCGACATGGCCCTTGCGCGCGAGGTCGAGATAGATGCTTCCGATAAGGTCGGCATGTTGCGCCGGCGCGATGCGGCGATAGTCGGGCAGCGCGCAGGCTTCCCACAGAAGCTCGACCCGGCCCGGCCGGTCGGCCAGCCGCTTTATCTCCTCGTCCTTGGCGAGGTATTCGAGCGCGCGCGCGTCGACCGCCGGCAGCGCCCGCGTCAGCCCCTCGACCGCCGGCACGCGCTCGATCGAGGCGCGCAGCGCGTCGAGGCTGGCGAAATCGAAGGCGGCGCTGCGCCATTGCAGCACCTTGACCGGATCGAACTCGTGGCCCTCGATGCGCTCGACCAGCTCGTCCGGGAAGGGATCGACCCGGCCGGTCACGCCGAAGGTGCCGTCGCGCATGTGGCGGCCGGCGCGGCCGGCGATCTGGCCGAGCTCCGCCGCGCTCAATTCGCGATACTGGAAGCCGTCGAACTTGCGGTTCTGGGCGAAGGCGACGTGGTCGACGTCGAGGTTCAGCCCCATGCCGATGGCGTCGGTGGCGACGAGGTAATCGACGTCGCCCGACTGGTAGAGCGCGACCTGCGCGTTGCGGGTGCGGGGGCTCAACGCGCCCAGCACCACCGCCGCCCCGCCGCGCTGGCGGCGGATCAGCTCGGCGATGGCGTAGACCTCGTCGGCCGAGAAGGCGACGACGGCCGAGCGGCGCGGCAGCCGCGTCAGCTTCTTGGAGCCGGCATAGGCCAGATGCGACATGCGCGGCCGCGTGACCACGGAAATGCCGCGCAGGAGCTTTTCCAATATGCCGCGCATGGTGGCGGCGCCGAGCAGCAGCGTCTCCTGCCGGCCGCGCAGGTGCAGGATGCGGTCGGTGAAGAGATGGCCGCGCTCGAGATCGGCGGCGAGCTGCACCTCGTCGATCGCCGCGAAGGCGAGGTCGGTCTCGCGCGGCATCGCCTCGACCGTGCAGACGAAATAGCGTGCGCCCGCCGGCTGGATCTTCTCCTCGCCGGTGACGAGCGCGACCTTGTCGGCGCCCACCTTCTCGCAGACGCGGCCATAGACCTCGCGCGCGAGCAGCCTGAGCGGCAGGCCGATGACGCCGCTCTCATGCGCCACCAGCCGCTCGATGGCGAGATGGGTCTTGCCTGTATTGGTGGGCCCGAGCACGGCGGTCACGTCCCGGCCGGACAGGACGAGCGGCGCGTCGGGTCTCATGGGGATGCTCATCGTGCGGGGACGGCCCTCTCATATCGCCAGGCGGGGCGGCCCGGGACTGCTGCCGGGCGGATTAGCATGCGGCGCGGTTGCGCGGAAGATGCGGTCTCCATTCAGATAGGGCGTCGGCGCCGAAAAGGGAGTCCCCCCAAAGCAGGCAGTCGCACATGGAAATTCGCCGCTCCACCATCGCCCCGGCCAGGGGCGCGAAGCGACCACCGAGCGAGAATCCATCTGCCCGGGGTCGTCGGGCGGCCCGGTCCTCGCACCGGCATCATCGCAAACCCGGAACCCGGCCGCGCTTGCTTAATGGGCCCCGGTTCTCCCCCGCTTCGCCCGGACGGCCGGGACAAGGCCGGCGAAGGCGCCTGCCACACGCGATAATCCTGCCCGGCAGCCATGCGATGGCCCTGCCCCGAGCCCGCCAAATTAACCCTCGGAACGAGTCTGGAACGAATCGGCGACGAATCACTGACTCGTCCATGTTCCTGCTTCGTTCACCACAATATGTAGTATAACGATGCCTCGCTTCGGCCAGATGCTGAATCGCCGCCGGCGCCCGTGCCCGTCTTTTCCGCGCCGGCGTTAACCTTTGGCCGCGGCGGGGCGGCAGGGCCTCGACCGGCCACCGAACGGCCCGGCCAAGATAAAGATTTCATTAGGCTTTTGTTAACGCGATCTTTACCCGGCTCCGGGCCGGGGCCATTTCGCGTTAACGTTCCGACCAAAGGCGGAACGAATCGGCGACGAATCACCGACCGGACCTGTTTCCCGCTTTGTTCTCCACAACATGTAGTGGTTCCCACAGCTTTCCCACAACAAGTCCACAGGCTTTCCCGAATGATTCGCACAGGGTTACGTAGCGGCTCGTTAACCTTTGGCGGCGGCAGCGGCGCGCATGGTCGCGGCACCCCGCGCAAGTAAACCACCAGTTGCCGAAAGCAACAAACCGTGCTCATTCTCGCATCGCCCCTCTCAACTCACGGAGAATCAAGCATGACAAGGCGTCTTCTGGCAGAATTCCTCGGAACGTTCTTGCTCGTTTTCGGCGGCTGCGGATCGGCGATCCTGGCCGCGGCCTATCCCGAGCTCGGCATCGGTTTCGCCGGCGTGGCGCTGGCGTTCGGCCTCACCGTGCTGACCATGGCCTATGCGGTCGGCGGCATTTCCGGCGGCCATTTCAACCCGGCCGTCACGGTCGGGCTGCTCGCCGCCGGCAAGTTCGACGGCAAGGACCTCGTCCCTTACGTCGTCTCCCAGCTCGCCGGCGCGGTCGCCGCCGCGCTCGCGCTCTATCTCGTGGTCAGCGGCAAGTCGGATTTCGTCTCCGTCGGCGGCTTCGCCGCCAACGGTTATGGCGAGGCGTCGCCCGGCGGCTATTCGCTGACCTCGGCGCTGGTGATCGAGGTGATCCTGACGTTCTTCTTCCTGATCGTCATCCTCGGCTCGACCAGCGCCCGCGTGCCGGCCGGCTTCGCGCCCATCGCCATCGGCCTGGCGCTGACGCTCATCCACCTGATCTCGATTCCCGTGACCAACACGTCCGTGAACCCGGCGCGTTCCACGGGCGTCGCCCTGTTCTCCGAAGGCCCGGCGCTGGCGCAGCTCTGGCTGTTCTGGGTCGCGCCCATCATCGGCGCAGCCGTCGCCGGCGTACTCTACAAGAGCATGTTCGAGGACGATGCGCCGGCCATCACCGACACCGTCGTGCCGGCCGAATAGGCTCCCGAGCGACACGGCAGGGGCGGACGCCGCCCCTGCCGCAAATTCCGGAAGACCTCAGACGAAGAACTGCCCGCCATTGGCGGACACGGTCGAGCCGGTGATGAAGCCGGCGTCGTCGGAGGCGAGGAAGACGACGATGCGCGCGATCTCCTCCGGCTCGCCGAGGCGGCCGACGGGGATCTGCGGGATGATGCGTTCGTTCAGCACCTTCTCGTCGATGGCCTTGACCATCTCGGTGGCGATATAGCCCGGGCACACGGCGTTGACGGTGATGCCGGCGCGCGCGCCCTCCTGCGCCAGCGCCTTGGTGAAGCCCAAATCGCCGGCCTTGGCCGCCGAATAGTTCGCCTGGCCCGACTGACCCTTCTGGCCGTTGATCGACGAGATGGTGATGACGCGGCCGAACTTGCGGTCGCGCATGCCGGTCCACAGCGGATGCGTCATGTTGAAGACGCCGGTCAGGTTGGTGTCGATCACCTCGCGCCATTGCTGCGGCGTCATCTTGTGGAACATGGCGTCGCGGGTGATGCCGGCATTGTTGACGAGCACGTCGACAGGCCCGAGATCGGCCTCGACCTTGGCGATGCCGGCCGCGCAGGCATCGTAGTCGGCGACCGACCATTTGTAGACCGGGATGCCGGTCTCGTCGCGGAACCTGGCCGCGGCCTCGTCGTTTCCGGCATAGTTGGCGGCAACCTTATAGCCGGCATTCTTCAAAGCCACCGAGATCGCCGCGCCGATGCCGCGCGTGCCGCCTGTCACGATTGCTGTTCTGGTCATGTGGGTCCTCCTCCCGTTGGTCGGAGAGCGAGTAGGGAATAGCGAATAGCGAGTAGGGATTCTTGTCGCCTTGCCCCGGTCCCCGCGCTTCTTCCCTACTCCACCCCCCTATTCGCTACTCACTATTCGCTATTCGCTTCTTTCCACGCACATCGCCACGCCCATGCCGCCGCCGATGCACAGCGTGCCGAGGCCCCGCTTGGCGCCGCGGCGCTTCATCTCGAACAGCAGCGTGTTGAAGATGCGCGCGCCGGAAGCGCCGATCGGGTGGCCGATGGCGATGGCGCCGCCATTGACGTTGACGATGTCCGGGTTCCAGCCGAGGTCCTTGTTGACGGCGAGCGCCTGCGCCGCGAACGCCTCGTTGGCCTCGACCAGGTCGAGGTCGTCGATCTTCCAGCCCGCTTTCTCCAGCGCCTTGCGCGAGGCGGGAATGGGGCCGGTGCCCATGATCTGCGGATCGACGCCGGCCGTCGCCCACGAGACGATGTGCGCCAGCGGGGTGATGCCGCGCCGCGCCGCCTCGTCCTCGCTCATCAGCACGACGGCGGCCGCGCCGTCATTGATGCCGGAGGCGTTGCCGGCCGTCACCGTGCCTTCCTTGTCGAAGGCGGGGCGCAGCTTCTGCATGGATTCGAGCGTCGCGCCGTGGCGGATGTACTCGTCGTTCTCGACCACGACATCGCCCTTGCGGGTCTTCAGCGTGACGGGGACGATCTCGTCCTTGAAGCGGCCGGCCTTCTGCGCGGCCTCGGCCTTGTTCTGCGAGGCCACCGCGAAGGCGTCCTGCTCGTCGCGCGAGAGCTGCCACTGGCGGGCGACGTTCTCGGCCGTGTTGCCCATGTGGTAGCCGTAGAAGGCGTCGGTCAGCCCGTCCCGGATCATCGAGTCGATCATCTTCATGTCGCCCATCTTCACGCCGGCGCGCAGGTGGGCGACGTGGGGCGCGAGCGACATGGATTCCTGCCCGCCGGCGACGATGATCTTCGCATCGCCGGTCTGGATCTGCTGCATGCCGATGGCGACCGCGCGCAGGCCCGAGCCGCAGAGCTGGTTCAGGCCCCAGGCGGTCTTCTCGTCGGGGATGCCGGCCGCCCGCGCCGCCTGGCGAGCCGGGTTCTGGCCCTGCCCGGCCGAGAGGATCTGCCCCATCACCACCTCGTCGACATCGGCGCCGTCGACGCCGGCCCGCGCCAGCGCCTCCTTGATGGCCACCGCGCCCAGCACATGGGCGGGCGTATCGGCGAATGCGCCGTTGAAGGAACCTACTGGCGTGCGCGCCGCGCTGGCGACGACGATGGCGGAAGCGGACATGGGCTTTCCTCGCGATCCTGACATTGCTGTTTCATCCTGACATGCGATCTTGCCGTTTCCCCGCGTCGAGTCAAACCGGAAAATCGCGGTCGCAGCATAAGTGACGCGGCGCACAAACCGCTTTCATTTGCCGACGGTTTGAGCATATCCTGCCGGTCGATCCACGGGAGGCCCTCGCTCCGGCACGCAATCCGGGGGTTCTCCCCCATTCGACGGAGGTGTTGGATGTCGACGAAAGACGATCCGGTGATCATCAAGAAATACGCCAATCGCCGCCTCTACAACACCGGCACCAGCACCTATGTGACGCTGGAGGACCTGGCCGAGATGGTGAGGAAGGGCGAGGACTTCACGGTCCAGGACGCCAAGAGCGGCGAGGACATCACCCACCCGGTTCTGACGCAGATCATCTTCGAGCTGGAGAACCGCGAGGGGCAGAACATGCTGCCCATACCCTTCCTGCGTCAGCTGATCTCCTTCTACGGCGACCAGATGCAGATGGTGGTGCCGAGCTATCTCGAGCAGTCGATGATCGCGTTCACCAAGGAGCAGGAGCGCTTCCGCGAGCAGATGAAGGACGCCATGGGCGGCATCGGCAAGTCGCCGATGGACATGATGAAGATGACGCCGATGAAGGCGATCGAGGAACAGGCGCGGCGCAACATCGAGCTGTTCCAGAACGCGATGCGCATGTTCACGCCGTTCCCGCCCGCCGGGGAGCAGCAGGCGGCCGCAACCGACGAGGACCGCGACGCGCCCGCCGATCAGGACGATGGCGACCTTCAGGACCTGAAGGAGCAGATCGCTGCGATGCAGCGACGGCTCGACAAGATGGGCAAGGGCTGAGCCGGATACGGAAACGCCGCCGGATGGCCATGGCCTTCCGGCGGCGTTTTTCTTGTCACGGCCCGGCGATGCCGGGCAGCGGCCTTACCAGAGGTCGTAGCGCAGGCCGAGCCTGATCTGGTGACGCGCCCTGCCGTCGCGAAGGGTGAAGGTGTCCTCGTCGAGATGTTTCGCGTCCGGCGCGTGCAGGAACTGATAGCCGAGATCGAGCGAGACGTTGTCGGTCATCTTGTAGCTGGCGCCCGCCATCAGCGCATAGGCGAAATCGTAGCTGCTGTCGTCCACGCTGTCGTAATGCGGGAAGGACGGAGCGGCGATGTCGTATTTCAGGCGCGAATGGAGCAGGCCGACGCCGACGCCGACATAGGGCGTGAAGCCGGCCACCGTGGCGATGTCGTAATAGCCGCTGACCAGCCCGCTCCAGGCCGAGTAGGAACCGTTGGCGGTGTCGCCGAGCCAGGCATAGTCGGCCGTGTCCTTGCCGAGATAGCTGATCGTCAGGTCGGCGCGGAAATTGTCGTCGAAATGATAGCCGACGCCCACCCCGCCGCCGAAGCGGCGATGCTTGATGCCGGCATGGTCGAAGTCGTAATGCGGCTTGCCGGCATTGTAGGTGATGTCGCCGCGCAGATACCAGCCCGAGCCTATCTCGACGGGCACGTATTGCGGGGCTTCCTCGACATAGATCGGGGGATCGTAGTCGGCGGCGAGGGCCTGGCCGGCAGGAACCGCCGCGAGGGCGGCGCAGACGGCGGATGCGCGGAAGATATGGGTCATGGTTACGCTCTCCGAGGTACACGGCTCGACGCCGCCTCTTTCATCGCTGCCCATTGTTAACCATGATGGTTAAGGCGCGGTTAAGCATGATGCCGCCCGCCGTTGTTTCGCGAAAAGAAATGAAAAAGCCCGGCGCGGGCCGGGCTCTTCCAAGGGTTGCTTGCGGTTCTTCCGCGGTTTCGCCCTCAATAGAGCGAGTAGCGCATGCCGACCTTGAAGTCGTGCGAGGTGATGTCCTTGAAGGTGTAGGGCGCGACCGAGCCGGAGCCGTCATAGGCGGCGACGCGGTGCGTCCTGCCGTTGCCGAGATGGACATAGCTGTAGCCGAGATCGACCGTCAGCCGGTCGCTGGCCTTGATGCCGACGCCGGCGTGCAGCGCCCAGGCCAGTTCCCAGCCCGATCTGGTGCCGCCATAGGCGACGCCTTGGGTCGGCACGTTGATGTCGCGGAAACCGTGGATCGTGTTGCGTGACGCGCCGATGCCGGCGCCGATATAGGGCGTGATGCCGTGGAACTCGCCGAGGTCGGCATAGGCGTTGGCCATCAGCAGCCACTCGGACTTCCTGGCGTCGTAGTCGTTGGTGCCGTCCCAGTCGCCGTCGCCGTCCGTGTCGTAGCGGTCGAGCGCCCTGAACCTGGTCTTGCCGCGATATTCGACGATGCCGTCGAGGCGCAGATAGTCGTTGATCCTGTAGCCGACGCCGACGCCGGCGATCACGCCGCTGTCGAAGCTTCCCGAATCGAGGAACTGGTGCGCCGCGGTAAGGGCGGCGAAATCGGGATTGTCGAGCCGGCCGAGGCGCTGGTTGCTCATGCCCAGATGCCCGCGCAGATACCAGCCGCCATAGGAAGGCGCCGGCTCCTCGTAGGTGACCACCGGCGCCTCGGGAATGTAATCGGCCGCCCCCGCGGGCAGCGCCACGGCCAGCCCGGCGCCTGCGGCCAGGGCTATGTGAAGTCTCGACATCGGGCCACCCCTCATTGCCGCCGGCGATGGCTCCGAGGCACCGCCGGCAAATTCCAATCCGGCATGGATAATGAAAGGGAAAGGTTAAACCGCGATTAACCTTGGCCATTAACCTTGGCGGGGGTGGGGCGGGCGAAAGCCTCACGCGGTCTCGAAATTCGCCGCCGGCACTTCGAGCCGGTAGTCGAGGTGCTCGTCGCTGACGTCGAAGCGGGCGCTGCCGTCGAGCGAGGCCGGCACCACGCGCTCCAGCGCGACGCTGGCGAAGTCCTTGCGCTCGGGAAGGCCGCTGCGGCCGGTCGGCTCGCTCCATGTCAGGACGAGCCCGGGATGGTCGCCATTCTCGCCGCGCTGCAGCCGCGCGCTCAGAAGCACCTGCCCGCCCGGATGCGCCAGCGCGCCGTGGCTCATCGAGTTGACGACCAGCTCGTGCAGGGCCAGCCCGATATGCAGGGCGGCATTCGGGTTCAGGTGCACGTCGACGCCCTCGAAGCGCACCCCCTCGTCGCCCTCGCCGCGATAGCGCGCCACCTGCCCTTCGACCAGCGCGCTCAGCATCGCGCCGCGCCAGTTGGACGAGGTGACGAGGTCCTGCGAGGAGGCGAGCGAGTGCAGCCGGCCGCGAAAGCGGTCGAGGAAGCTGTCGACGCCGGAGGCGTTGCGCCCGGTCTGCGTGGCGATGCTCTGGATGATGGCGAGCAGGTTCTTGGAGCGGTGGCTGACCTCGCGCAGCAGGGCGCGCAGCGTCTGCTCGCGGCGCTTGCGGTCGGAGACCTCGACCATGGTGGTGACGATCCCGGCGATCTGGTCGTCCTCGTCGGTGTCGGCGTCGATCCACATGTCGTACCAGCGGCCGCCGCCTTCGACGCCGTCATGGAACTCCAGCTTCTCGGGCTGGCCGCTTTCCAGCACCGTGAGCTTCATCTCGGCGATGCGCGCCGCCATCGGCCCGGACAGGAACTCGGCGTCGGTCTTGCCGAGGATGTCGCCGCCCGACCAATGCGCCGGCACGTTCTGCCCCCACAGCACGCGCATGTCGCGCGTCTGGTAGATGACGATGATGCCCGTGTTGCGCAAAGCGCGCAGCAAACCTCGCCTCAGCTGCACAATGTCCCCCCGTGCCGCGCTGCCTCGCTCTCCCTCACATGCCTCCCCGCGCGCAGGATGATGTCTCGCGATGGAGAGGATAGCAGGGAAATCGTGAATGAAGGCTGATCCATTCGATGCGGGTCCCGTCCGGTGTCCCGATGACCGCGCCGGACAGCGAGCCCTGGGGCGCGGCTGTCCGGCGGGAGACGGAACCAGGAGTGAGGGGCTGCAAGGTTCCGGTCTTCATCGGCGCCCGGCCTGCCGCCGGACGCGATCAAAGGTCGCGATCAACGGTTTCGCTCATCCCGCCCGCCGCATGAGCCCCGCCACCAGCGAGATGACGAGGAAGGCGAGGAAGATGAAGAACAGGATCTGGGCGATGCCTGCCGAGGCGCCGGCGATGCCGCCGAAGCCCAGCGCGCCGGCGATGATCGCAACGACGAGGAATACGAGAGCCCAGTAGAGCATGTTGTTTCTCCTTCCGTTCGGCGAGAGCTGAAACGATTGCCCGCAAACGCGCCGTGAGGGACGTTTGTTCCACGATGCCGGCTTGATTTCGCCACCTTGCCGCCCC
>DAOMOI010000042.1:9870-10143 GCA_035444225.1 Aquamicrobium sp.
GGGCGGCCCTTCCGGCGCGGGAGGGAAGGCGGATCAGGCCGCGGCCTGCGCTTGGCGGTCGAAGAACAGCGCCTGGCTGATCAGCGCCTTGACCATCTCGGGGTTGAACGGCTTGGTGACGAGGAAGGCCGGCTCGGGCCGCTCGCCGGTGAGCAGGCGCTCGGGGAAGGCGGTGATGAAGAGCACCGGCACCGGCGTCCCGGCGAGAATCTCGTTGACCGCGTCGATGCCGGAGGAGCCATCGGCGAGCTGGATGTCGGCCAGCACCATCTT
>DAOMOI010000043.1:0-10088 GCA_035444225.1 Aquamicrobium sp.
CTGGCCGACCTACCTGGTGGTGCTGGTCGGCTCGGCGGCGCTGTGCATCGCCTTCGCGCTGCGCGCCGTCCAGATCCTCCTGCTCACCTTCCGCGGAACGCCGCCGCCCCCCGCCGCCGATGGAGACGCGCCATGACCGGCTTCGAAATCGGCCTGTGGTCGCTCGGCGCGATCCTCGTCCTGATCTACACCGGCATGCACGTCGCCATCGCGCTGGCGCTGGTGTCGTTCTTCGGCATCTGGGTGCTGCGCGACAATCCCGAGCAGGCGGCGCGCATCCTCTCGCTCGCCGCGCGCGAAAGCATCTCCTCCTACCTGTTCGGCGTGGTGCCGCTGTTCGTGCTGATGGGGCTGGTGGTCAGCCGCGCCAATATCGGCCGCGACACCTTCGACGTCGCCACGCGGCTTCTCGGGCGCCTGCGCGGGGGCCTGGGCATCTCCACGGTCGGCGCCAACGCCATCTTCGCCTCGATCACCGGCATCTCCATCGCCTCGGCCGCCGTCTTCACCAAGATCGCGGTGCCGGAGATGATGCGCGCCGGCCATACGGCGCGGTTCTCCACCGGCGTCGTCGTCGGTTCGTCGATCCTCGGCATGCTGCTGCCGCCCAGCCTGCTGATGATCCTTTACGGCATCCTCGCCGAGCAGTCGGTGGGCGCGCTGTTCATCGCCGGCATCGGGCCGGGCATCCTCGTCACCGTCATCTTCTGCGTCGGCATCTGGCTGATGGTGAAATACTGGCCGGGCTTCACCGGCGTCGCCACGGTGCAGCAGGACTACGACACGACCGGCTTCGCCGCCTGGCGCGACGTCACCGCCAAGCTCGCGCCCATCGTCATCCTCGTCGGGCTGGTGCTGGGCGGGCTTTATGGCGGCCTGTTCACGCCGACGGAGGCCGGCGCCATCGGCGCGCTCGGCGCGATCCTGATCGCCTTCATGAAGCGCAGGCTTTCCGGCAGGGTCTTGTGGCAGGTGACGGTCGAGACCGGCCACATCACCGCCGCGATCTGCTTCCTGATCATCGCCGCCACCATGTACAGCCGCATGCTGGCGCTGACCGGCCTGCCCTCCTTCCTGACGGCATGGATCGTCAGCATGGATGTCGGCGTCTACGGCTTCCTGTTCTTCTACGTCGCGGTGCTGGTGCTGCTCGGCACCATCCTCGATTCGTCGTCCACCATGCTCATCACCGTGCCGCTGGCGCTGCCGGTGGCGATGTCGCTCGACATCGACCTGATCTGGTTCGGCATCGTCACCGTGCTGGCGGTGGAGATCGGGCTCCTGACGCCGCCGATGGGTCTGTCGGTGTTCGTGGTCAAGGGCTCGCTCGACGACCAGTCGATCCCGCTCAAGGACGTCTTCGCCGGCTCGGCGCCGTTCGCGGTGCTGATGCTGCTGGCTCTTCTCCTGATCGTCATCTTCCCCGGCATCGCGCTCGGGCTGTTATAGGAAGGAACCCCCATGGCACGCCGCATCGTCGACATCTCGACCGCGCTCAAGGCCGGCATCGCCTCGGACCCCAAGGGCACCGAGCCGCAGATCACCTATATCGACCATCGCCAGTCGGTGGCGCAGATCACGAGCTTCTTTCCCGGCCTGACGGGGCAAGACCTTCCCGGCGGCGAGGGCTGGGCGGTCGAGCAGCTGAACGTCTCGACCCATAACGGCACCCATCTCGACGCGCCCTATCACTTCCACTCGACCATGAACGGGGGCAAGCGCGCGCTCACCATCGACGAGGTGCCGCTCGAATGGTGCTTCGGCCCCGGCGTCAAGCTCGACTTCCGCCACCTGCCGGACGGCCATGTTGTCACGGAGACGGAAGTCGAGGCGGAGCTCGCGCGCATCGGCCACCAGATCCGGCCGGGCGACATCGTCGTCGTCAACACCTCGGCCGGCGCGAAATACGGGCAGGACGACTACCTCGCCTCCGGCTGCGGCATGGGCCGCGAGGCGACGCTCTACCTCACCAGCCGCGGCGTGCGCGTCACCGGCACCGACGCCTGGAGCTGGGACGCGCCCTTCATCCACACCGCGCGCCGCTATGCCGAGACCAGGGATGCCTCGCTGATCTGGGAAGGCCACCGCGCCGGCATGGAGATCGGCTATTGCCACATCGAGAAGCTGGGACAGCTCGACCGGCTGCCCGCGACCGGCTACATGATCGCCTGCTTCCCGTTCAAGATCGAGGGCGCCTCGGCCGGCTTCACCCGCGCCGTCGCCATCTTCGAGGAATAGGGCGATGGCGGCGAAAGGCGAAAACCCGCTGATCGGCTGGCAGGTCGATCGCGCTGAGATCGGCACCGTGGGCCGGGACCTGCAACGGCCCGAATGCATCCTCGCCGAGCGCGACGGCACGCTGTGGGCGGCCGATGCGCGCGGCGGCGTGATGCGGATCGCGCCCGACGGCACGCAGGAGCTGATCTCGCAGACGGTGAGCAAGCATTTCGACCTCTCCGGCGACCAGGCGCAGAGCCTGCTCACCGGCACGCTGCCGAACGGGCTGGCCTTCGCCGAGAACGGCGACATCCTGATCTCGAATTTCGGCACCGACCTGCTGGAGGTGATGAGCCGCGACGGCCGCACGCGCACGCTCTACGATTCCATCGACGGCAAGAAGATGGGCAAGGTCAATTTCGTGCTGCGCGATTCGAAGAACCGCATCTGGATCACGATCTCGACCATGATCAATCCGTGGAACGAGGCGATCCGCACCGGGCTGGCCGACGGCTATATCGCGCTCGTCGACGAGAAGGGCATCCGCATCGTCGCCGACGGCTTCGCCTTCACCAACGAGATCCGCCTCGACGCCGACGAGGAATGGCTCTACGTGGCGGAAACCTGCGCCAAGCGGGTGACGCGCCTGCGCGTGCAGGCGGACGGCTCGCTGACCGACCGCGAGGTCTACGGCCCGTCCAGCCTCGGCAACGGGCTGATCGACGGCTTCGCCTTCGACGCCTACGGCAATCTGTGGTGCACCATGGTCTTCGCCGACCGGCTGGTGGCGATCACGCCCGACGGCGACGCGCTGACGCTTCTCGACGACGGCGACCCCGCGCAGACCGCCGCCTTCGAGGCCGAGTTCGCCACCGGCAAGCCGATGTCGTTCGAGACGCTGGCCGCATCCGGCGGCAAGCTCGCGCCGTGGCTCGCCAGCGTCACCTTCGGCGGGCCGGACCTGAAGACGGTCTATCTCGGCAGCCTGAAGGGCAACACGATCCCCTGTTTCCGCTCGCCCGTGGCCGGCCTGCCCATGGTCCACTGGTAGCGGCGAAACGTCCATAACCCGAAGGAGAACACCCATGGCGAAACGCAAGGTCATCATCACCTGCGCCATCACCGGCTCGATCCACACCCCGTCGATGTCGCCCTACCTGCCGATCACGCCGCAGCAGATCGCCGACAACGCCATCGCCGCGGCCGAGGCCGGCGCGGCCGTCGTCCACCTGCACGCCCGCGACCCCAAGGACGGCCGCCCGGTGCAATCGACCGAGGCATTCGAGCCGTTCCTGAAGGTGATCAAGCAGCGCTCCGGCGTGGTGGTGAACATCACCACCGGCGGCGCGCCGACCATGCCGATCGAGGAGCGCGTCGGGCCGGCGGCCCACTTCAAGCCGGAGATCGCCTCGCTCAACATGGGCACGATGAATTTCGGCCTCT
The DNA here is from genome assembly GCA_035444225.1 of Aquamicrobium sp. Classification (GTDB taxonomy): domain Bacteria; phylum Pseudomonadota; class Alphaproteobacteria; order Rhizobiales; family Rhizobiaceae; genus Aerobium. The sequence continues at coordinate 3,661 of DAOMOI010000043.1, forward strand.
ATCCGATGCTCGCGCGCTACAAGGAGTTCAAATACGACTGGGAGAAGCCGTATCTGGAAGCCTCGCGCGCCGGCATGTTCAAGAACACCTTCGCCGACATCGAATACATCCTGACCACCTGCGCCGAGAACGGCACCCGCTTCGAGATCGAGTGCTACGACATCGGCCATCTCTACACGCTCGCCCATTTCGCCGACCGCGGCATCGTCAAGCCGCCCTTCTTCGTGCAGTCGGTGTTCGGCCTGCTCGGCGGTATCGGCGCCCACCCGGAGGACGTGGCGCATATGCGGCGCACCGCCGACCGGCTGTTCGGCGACCAGTATCGCTGGTCGGTGCTCGGCGCGGGGCGGAACCAGATGCAGGTCGCGGCCATCGCCGCCGCCATGGGCGGCAACGTCCGCGTCGGCCTGGAGGATTCGCTGTGGGTCGGCGCGGGCCAGCTGGCCGAGAACAACGCCCAGCAGGTGACGAAGGTGCGCCAGATCATCGAGGGCCTCGGCCTCGAGATCGCCACGCCCGACGACGCCCGCGAAATCCTCGAATTGAAGGGCGCCGAGCGGGTGAATTTCTAGAGCGTGTCGCTTCCCGTGCGCGGCGCGGCGGCATGATCTTCGATCGCCGCGCCGCCCCTCATCCGGCCCTTCGGGCCACCTTCTCCCCGTGAACGGGACCTCTCCCCCGTCATCCCGGAAGCCGGAGCGAAGCGGAGGCTATCCGGGACCCATTGAGCGGCGCGGCCGGGTTGCGGGTTGGTGCCGACACGCGCCGAGGCGAAGACCGGGCCGTTCCCGACGATCGTGCGGCCAATGGATCCCGGCTCGGCGGGCGCTGCGCGCCCTTGGCCGGGATGACGGAAAGGCGGGAGCATCGTGCCTGTGGGTATCTCCGCCGCGACGCTTCGTGCCGCGCGGCGGCCGATGCTAAGGACGGCGGATGAAGATCGACATCGACATGGGAATCACGTCCGCGGGCGCGGCGGCGAAGCTGGATCTGGAGGAGTTGCTGGCGACGCGCCTGCTGGTGCAGGGCAATTCCGGCTCCGGCAAGTCGCATCTGCTGCGCCGCCTGCTGGAGCAGAGCGCGCCCTGGGTGCAGCAATGCGTGATCGACCCCGAGGGCGACTTCGTCACGCTGGCGGAGAAGTTCGGCCATCAGGTGGTCGACGCCGCCCGCTCCGAGGCGGAGCTGACGCGCATCGCCGGCCGCGTGCGCCAGCACCGCGTCTCCGTCGTGCTCGATCTCGAGGGGCTGGAGGTCGAGCAGCAGATGCGCGCGGCGGCCGCCTTCCTCGGCGGCATGTTCGACGCCGAGCGCGACCACTGGTATCCGGTGCTGGTCGTGGTCGACGAGGCGCAGCTTTTCGCGCCCGCCGCCGCCGGCGAAGTCTCGGACGACGCGCGCAAGCTCTCGCTCGGCGCGATGACCAACCTGATGTGCCGCGGCCGCAAGCGCGGCCTGGCCGGCGTCATCGCCACCCAGCGCCTGGCCAAGCTGGCCAAGAACGTCGCGGCCGAGGCCTCCAACTTCCTGATGGGCCGCACCTTCCTCGACATCGACATGGCGCGCGCCGCTGACCTGCTCGGCATGGACCGCCGCCAGGCCGAGATGTTCCGCGACCTTTCGCGCGGCAATTTCGTGGCGCTGGGCCCGGCGCTGTCGCGCCGCCCATTGGCCGTCACCATCGGCGCGGTCGAGACCGCGGCCCGCTCGGCGAGCCCGAAGCTCATGCCCCTGCCCGAGACGCCGCAGGACGACGCCCGCGACCTGATCTTCACCCCCGGCCCTGAGGAAGCCTCTCCCGTGTCGCGCAGGCCGCCGCCGCAGCCGATTCCGACCGCCGACCTTCTGGCGCAGCTGTCGCGGCCGAGGCCGGCCCCGGAACAGCCGGACGAGCCGGTGTTCGCCATCATCGACGAGGCCGAGCGCGAGGCCGGCATCGAGGCGGTGCTGCGCGAGATCATCGAGGACGCCGACGCGGCCTTCCGCACCGACGCCGTGCTCTATCAGGATTTTCTGGTGCGCAGCCGCATCCGCCGGGTGCCGGGCGAGCCGCTGTCGCTGTCCGCCTTCCGCCGGCGGCTGGCGATCGCGCGCGCCGGCATCGACGAAGGCGACGGCGGCGAAGCCTGGGCGGCGGCGCTGTCGCTGTCGGAGGCGCTGCCCGACGATCTCCAGGGCATCTTCCTGATGGTCGCGCGCGCCGCGATCGGCAACGAACCCTGCCCGTCCGACGCCGCGCTCGCCCGCGCCTATGGCAGCCACTCGCCGCGCCGGGCGCGCCGCCTCATCGCCTATTTCGAGGAGCGCGGCCTGCTCGTCGCCCGCACCGACTTCCACGGCCGCCGCGTGCTCGCCTTCCCCGACCTCGGCTGCGAGACCGCCCCCGGCCACCCGGACGCGGCCGACGACACGATCGACCCTCCCGCCAGACCCCGCCCCGACGCGGCTCATGCCGATCCTGCATGATTTGCCGCCGATATTTGCATTGGACGCACGTGGCAGGCTGGGCGTAGCGTTCATCCCGGCATCATAAAAGAAGACCCGGAGGCAATTCCGGAAGCTCATGGCGCGGCGCATTCCCCGGCCGGCGTCGTCGGCCGCCGGTGGCGAGAAACCGTCTCCTCCCGAGACCGGGCCGGAACAGGGCCGAAAGCCAGACGAACCTTTGGTCAACATGGAAAGGACATGAGCATGCGTCCGCGAGATCTCCTCACCCGATGGGGCATGATTGCCCTGTTCCAGAGCGTCGCACTGGCGCTTTCCTCCTTCCCGGCCGAGGCCCAGGAGACATTTCCCAGCAGGAACCTCGAACTGATCATCCCCTATGGCGCCGGCTCCAGCACCGATGCCTGGGGGCGCGTGGTCGCCGACGGCTTGAGTCGGGCTTCGGGCCAGCCGGTCGTCGCCGCCAACCATCCGGGCGCGACCGGGCTGATCGGCGTGCGCGTGCTCCAGTCCGCCCCGGCGGACGGCCACACGCTCATCCTGCTCGCCAATTCGATCATCATCGACCAGGTGCTGAAGAACAGGCAGGATTTCGACATCCGCACGGATCTGGTTCCGGTGGCGCGCACCCTTCAGGCGCCGATGGGAATCTTCGTGAACAACGAAGTGCCGGTCAATTCGGTGAGCGAGTTCATCGACTATCTCAAGGCACATCCCGGCGAACTCAACTACGCCTCCTCGGGCATCGGCTCCGTGGCCCAACTCCTGACCGAGCAGTTCCTGCTGGCGACCGGCACCGAGATGAACCACATCCCCTATCCCGCCGGCAATGCCGCCATCAGCGCCGCGATGATGGGCGGCGACATCCAGGTGCTGTTCGCCGACATTCCGGGCCTCGCCCCGTTCGCGAAGGACGGCAAGATGAAATATCTCGCCACCCTCAACGACCAGCGCTCGCCGATCTTCCCCGATGCGCCGGCCATATCGGAAGTCGGGATCCCCGAGCTGGTCGGCGTCTTCAAGCCGTTCTTCTTCGGCTTCTTCGCCGCGGCGGACACCGATCCGGCGGTCGTGGAGAAGCTGGCGGCGCTGGCCCAGGCGACCATGCAGGACCCGGTGACCCGCGATCGGCTGGTCACGCTGGGATACGACGCGGCGCTCCTCGGCGGCGCCGGCCCGGACGAGTTCCGCCAGGTGATACAGGAGGAGTTCGAACGCGTCGAGACGATCGTCCGCGACGCCGGCATCACGCTTGAATAGCGCCTGCGACGGGTGGAATCCCGTCGATCGACGCCCTTCCCGCTTCCGGCGAGAGGGGCATTTGCCCGATTTCCGGCCGGTGGGCGGAAAAACCGGATTGGCGAGGTGAGCCGGTGCGCCTGTCGATCGAATGCGGCGATATCGTAGGCGCCCTGTCGCGGGCGCTGGACCAGATACGGCGCATGGGGATCGAGACCTCGTCCGTTGCCGCCACCAGCCATGGGCCGGACGCGACGATCCAGCTCGAACTCCACCGGCTGGACGCCCGCAGCGCATCGACGCTTCGCGAGCGCGTGCTCCACATCCCCACGGTGCGTAACGCCACCTATCTCGAGGACGATCGGGACCCGTCCTGACCGGAACCTGAACTCGGGGAAAGCCCGCCCTATTCCCCGTCCGTCGCGTCCAGCCCCGCGGTCCTGCGTTCCTTCATCGAGGAGTAGATGCCCCACGCCAGCACGGCGACGGTGATGGCGATCACGGTGGCGCTGATCGGACGATTGACGAAGGTGGCGAAATCGCCGCGCGACAAGAGCATGGCGCGCCGGAAATGCTCCTCCATCATCGGCCCGAGCACGAAGCCGAGCAGCACCGGGGCCGCCGGCCAGTCGAAGATGCGCATCAGATAGCCGAGAAAGCCGAAGAACACGACGATCCAGATGTCGAACGGGCTGCTGCTGATGCTGTAGGTGCCGATGCAGATGAACATCAGCACGGCGGGGTAGAGCAGATGGTAGGGAATGGTCAGCAGGCGGATCCAGACACCGATCAGCGGCACGTTGAGGATCACCAGGATGACGTTGCCGATCCAGAAGCTCATGATCAGCCCCCAGAACAGCTCCGGCTGGTCGGTCATCAGGCTCGGGCCCGGCGCGACGCCGTGGATCATCAGCACGCCGAGCATGAGCGCCATGGTAGCGCTGCCGGGGATGCCGAGCGACAAAGTGGGGATGAACGACGTCATCTCCGCCGAATTGTCCGCCGACTCCGGCGCCATGATGCCCTCGATCGCGCCCTTGCCGAAGCGCTGGGGTTCCCTGGCGACCCGCTTTTCCATGGCATAGGAGAGGAAGGAAGCCACCGACGGGCCGGTGCCGGGCAAGGTGCCGAAGAAGGCGCCGATGGACGAGCCGCGCAGCATCGGCATCCATGAGCGGCGCACATCGTCCCTTGTCGGCTTCATGGCGCTGAGCTTGACGCTGGTGGCCCTGATGTCGCCGACATCGACCTTGCGCACGGAGGCGATCACCTCGCTCACGCCGAAAATGCCCATGGCGAGCGCGACCAGGCTGATGCTATCGTAGAGTTCGAGCCGGCCGAAGGAGAAGCGCGTCGTCCCGGTATAGACGTCGGTGCCGACCATGCCGAACATGATGCCGAGCACGACCATCGCCAGCCCCTTGACCGCCGAGCCCTCGGAGATCGTGGAGGCCGCGACGAGGCCGAGCGCCATCAACGAGAAATACTCGGCCGAGCTGAAGTTCAGCGCATAGCTGGCGATGACGGGAGCGAACAGCATCAGGAGCACGATGCCGATCGAGCCGCCGACGAAGGAGGCCACCGTGGTCATGAACAGGGCGACGCCGCCGCGCCCCTGCTTGGTCATCGGATAGCCGTCGAGGCAGGTGACGGCGTTGGCCACCGTTCCGGGAATGTTGAGCAGGATCGACGCCGTGCGCCCGCCATACCCCGTGCCGTACCAGATGCCGGCCAGCATGATCAGCGCGGTGGTGGGATCGAGGATGAAGGTCAGGGGAAAAAGCATAGACATCGTCGCCAGCGTGCCGATGCCCGGAATGACCCCGACCACCATGCCCAGCGAGACGCCGATGAAGCAGTAGAAGAGGTTGGTGGCGGTCAGCGCCGTCGCGAAGCCGAGCGCAACATTGGAAAGGATATCCATCGCGTCGTGCCTCCTAGAAGGGCCAGCGGAACATCTGCATCGGCAGGCCGAGGCCGACCTTGAACGTCAGCCAGGCGACAAGGCACAGCGCCACGGTGAGGATGAGAGTGCTCGCGGGACGGAACTTCAGCTCCGCCAGCGAGGAAACGATTGTCAGCACCACGATCGCCGGGATCAGGCCGAAGGGGCGGATCATCAGCGCGAAGCCGGCAACGCCCGCGAGGACGAAGAACGGCGTCCATATCCTGATCTCCGATCTCGGGCCGCGGCGGCGCAAGGCGCCGATGAGAAGCAGCGCGCCGAGAAGGGCGAGCACGAAGCCCAGCCCGACCGGAAACATGCCCGGCCCCATCCGACGCAACGCGCCGAGATCATACCGGGCTATCGCATAGAACGCGAAGGCGAGGCCGCTCAGGGTGAGCAGCGCGCCGCCGACGATGTCACGATAGTCACGCGAATACATGCCAACCCTCCCAATTGCGCGCCCTGCGGGCCATCACGCGGCGACGAACCGCAGGATCAGGCCGTATGCCGTGTCCGCTGCCACGGAGACGCAGGCCCCGTCTCGCCGGAACGGCACGTCGCTGGCAGACAGGACCGTGGCCACCCGGTCCAGCGACGGGCAGCGCAGGTCGAGCGCGACCATGCGCATCGGCTTGCCGGCGAGGCCGGGCAGATCCCCGTCATCGGCGAAAGCGCGCGCGGCCGCCGCCGGCGTCATCACCCGCAGCGTCGTCGAACCCGCGCACTCGACCGAATCGGCGCCCGCCTTCAATCCCGGCACCGATGACAGCAGGCCCAGAAGATGCGCCGGATCGTC
>DAOMOI010000044.1:0-10016 GCA_035444225.1 Aquamicrobium sp.
CGGCGGCGGTGGAGAAGATATCCGCCACCACCGGGCCGGTGACGCGGAAATGGGTGTCGCGCGCCTGCCCGCCATGGGCGAACTCGCTGGTGAAGCCGGCGCGGATGTTCATGCCGCCGATGAAGGCGACGGCGCCGTCGATCACGAGGATCTTCCGGTGGGTCCGCAAATTGGCGTAGGGCAGGCGCAGGCCCACGATCAGACTGCCGTTGAACAGGGCGACGGCGATGCCCTCCCCCTTCAGCATGCCGACGATCGAGGGCACGCTGTAGCGCGCGCCGACCGCGTCGATCAGCACGCGCACCTCCACGCCCCGGCGCTTCGCCCGCGCCAGCGCCTCGGCCACGCGCAGGCCGACGGCGTCGCGGTCGAAGATATAGGTCTCGAGGATGACCGAACGGCGGGCGGCGTCGATCCCGGCGATCATCTGCGCATAGGTCTCGTCGCCGCCGTCGAGCGGCCGGATCGCGTTGCCGATGGTCATGGCGTGCTTGGCGACGCGGTCGCCCAGCGTCTTCATCGCCGCGAAGCGCTCGCCGAACTGGTCGGCGACGAGGGCGCGCGAGACGTCGAGATGCGCCTGGTGGCGCTGGTCGTCGGCCGGCGCGCGCAGGCGCTCCGAGATGATCGAGGCGCGGCGGATGCGGTTGATGCCGCCGATGGCGTAGATCAGCGCGCCGATGATCGGCGAGAGCAGGATGACGCCGACCCAGCCGATGGCCGAGCGCACCTCCTCCTTGTTCATCACGACATGGACGATGGCCGGCGCCGCCATCGCCACGGAGAGGACGGCGAGGATGTGCGGCCAGTATTCGGAAAGCACGTTCCACATGGGCGCGGAGTATCCCGCGAATGCGAAGCAACCGCAATCGGCGGGAATTGGAGGGATCAGCGCACCAGTATCGCCCTCAGGTCGTTGACGTTCGTTCCGGTCGGGCCGGGCGCGAAGAGGTCGCCGACGGCATGGAACGCGCTCCAGGCGTCGTTGCCGGCAAGGGCCGCGCGCGGGTCGAGGCCGGCCGCGCGCATGCGCCCGGCGCTGGTGGTGTCGGCGAAGGCGCCGGCATTGTCGCCCGAACCGTCGATGCCGTCCGTGTCGGCGGCGAAGCCGTGGATGCCGGCGCAACCCTCGATGCCGAGCGCGAAGGCGAGCAGAAATTCGCCGTTGCGGCCGCCCTTGCCGCCCTTGCCCCGCACCGTCACCGTCGTCTCGCCGCCCGAGAGCAGCAAGGCGGGCCGGGCGAAGGGACGGCCGCGCAGCGCGATCTCGCGAGCGATCGCGGCATGGACGCCGGCGACGTCGCGCGCCTCGCCCTCGATGGAGTCGGACAGGATCACCGCTTCGAGCCCGTGCCGCCTGGCCTCGCGCGCCGCCGCCTCCAGCGACAGCGCCGCAGAGGCGACGATGCGCACCTCGTTTGCGGCCAGGCGCGGGTCGCCGGGATGCGGCGCGTCGGCCGCTTCCGAGCGCAGGTGCCGCATCGCGGCTTCCGGCAGGTCGAGCCGGTATGCCTCGACGATGGCCAGCGCCTCGTCGCGGCCGGCCGCGTCCGCCACCGTCGGGCCGGAGGCGACGAAGGCGGGGTTGTCGCCGGGAATGTCGGAGACGATCAGCGACACCACCTTCGCCGGATGCGCCGCTAGCGCGAGGCGGCCGCCCTTGACCGTGGACAGATGCTTGCGCACCGTGTTCATGGCCGAGATCGGCGCGCCGGAGGCCAGCAGCGCCTCGTTGACGGCGATCTCGTCGGCGAGGGTCATGCCCGGCGGCGGCGACGGCAGCAGCGCCGACCCGCCGCCCGAAACGAGCGCGACGACGAGGTCGTCCTGCGTCAGGTCGCGCACGGCCTCGAACAGTCGGGCGGAAGCGGCAAGCCCGGCCGCGTCGGGCACGGGGTGGGCGGCTTCGAGGATTTCGATGCGCCGGCACGGCGCGCCCTGGCCGTAGCGGGTGACGACGACGCCCTCGAGCGGTCCGTCCCAGGCGGCCTCGAAGGCGGCCGCCATATGCGCCGACGCCTTGCCCGCGCCGACGACGACGGTGCGGCCGCGCGGACGCGCCGGCAGGGCGTCGCGGATGGCGGCGTCGGGATGGGCCGCGGCGACGGCGGCGTCGAACAGGGCGGTGAAGAGAAAACGCGGGTCGTTCATCACTTATCCTTGGAGTCGCGCCCGGCCTTGCGCATCGGCCGCGCATATTGTTCAGTGTCGGGGCGATGCAGGCTCGGCCGCCGCGTTTTAACCCATTGTTAAGGCTACACGCATTGATTGCATTTCTTCAATGCTTACTTGGGCTCTTGATGCTACATCCCTAGCCTGTCCACCGAAGTCGACATTCATGGCAGACCGCACTCCACCGGGCCGGCCGGAACCCCATCCGGATAGCGAGATGACAGGCAGCGCACCGACCGCGAACACCGTCGAGCTGAACAACGCGGCGCAACGCATCGCGGCCCACTACCAGAAGAACGCGCTGTCGCCGGCCATCGTCAGCGGCGTGCTGCGGCTGGTCGAGTTCGCGCTGATCGCCGGCCTCGGCGCCATGCTGTTCGCCACCTATGTCGGCCTCAACACCCCGGTGGTCGGCTATTATCCGATCGTGATCCTCATCGGCGCGACGGTGACGGTCATCGTCTCCGATTCGGCCGGCAACTACCGGCTGCGGGCGCTGCGCCAGCCCTTCATGGGCACGGGCCGCTTCGTGCTGGTGTGGAGCGGCACGCTGGCGCTCACCGTCTTCGCCGGCTTCTTCCTCAAGCTCTCCGGCGACTTCTCGCGCGTGTGGGTCGGCGCATGGTTCGTCGGCGGCATCCTGCTCGTGCTCGCCGCGCGCCTCGTCGTCGGTCACCTCGTGCGCCGCTGGGCGCGCGACGGGCGCATGGAGCGGCGCGCCGTCATCGTCGGCGGCGGCCAGGCGGCCGAGATGCTGATCCATTCCATCGAGCGCGAGCCCGACAACGACATCCGCATCTGCGGCATCTTCGACGACCGCGACGACACGCGCTCGCCGCCCATCGTCGCCGGCTATCCCAAGCTCGGCAACATCGACGAGCTGGTCGCCTTCGCCCGCATCGCCCATATCGACATGCTGATCGTGTCGCTGCCGGCCACGGCGGAAAGCCGCGTGCTTTCGCTGATGAAGCGGCTGTGGGTGCTGCCGGTGGACATCCGGCTTTCCGCCCACGGCGCCAACATGCGCTATCTGCCGCGCACCTATTCCTATATCGGCTCGGTGCCGATGCTCGACATCGCCGACCGGCCGATCAGCGACTGGGACTATGTCGCCAAGCGCGCCTTCGACCTCGCCTTCAGCGTCGCCGGCATCCTCCTGTTCATGCCCGTGATGCTGGCGACGGCGCTCGCCATCAAGCTCGACAGCAAGGGGCCGGTGCTGTTCAAGCAGCAGCGCCTCGGCTTCAACAACGAGGTGATCGAGGTCTACAAGTTCCGCTCGATGTATGTCGAACAGTGCGACCCGACCGCGCGCAACGCGGTGACGCGCGACGACCCGCGCGTCACCCGCGTCGGCCGCTTCATCCGCAAGACCTCGATCGACGAGCTGCCGCAGTTCTTCAACGTGCTCAAGGGCGACCTCTCGCTGGTCGGCCCGCGCCCGCACGCGGTCAGCGGACAGACGCGCCACCGCCTCTATACGGACGTCGTCGACGGCTATTTCGCCCGCCACCGCGTCAAGCCGGGCGTCACCGGCTGGGCGCAGATCAACGGCTGGCGCGGCGAGATCGACTCCGACGAGAAGATCAGGATGCGCACCCAGTTCGACCTCTACTACATCGACAACTGGTCGCTGTGGCTCGACCTGAAGATCCTGTTCCTGACGCCGATCCGTCTGCTCGACACCAAGAACGCCTATTGAGCCGAAGCCCGCGCGGGCTTACGGTTCGTAAACCACACGCGACGGCGGCGCCGGCGCGTTAACCGATGCCGAAGGATGGCCACGCTATCCCTTCAGCCCTGTTTCCAGTTCCAAAGGCGCTGTCATGTGCGGTTTCGGCGGACATTTCGGCACGGTCGCGGAGGCGGAGCAGTTGCTCCGCGCCATGGCCGGTGCCATGCGGCACCGCGGGCCGGACGACGAGGACATCTTCGCCGCGCCGGAGGCGGGGCTCGCCCATGTCCGGCTTTCCGTCGTCGGCCTCGCCGACGGGCGCCAGCCGATGCGCGATGCGACGGGCGAGCTCGTCATCGCCTTCAACGGCGAGATCTTCAACCATGTCGAGCTGCGCGAGGAGCTGCGCGGGCGCGGACGGCGCTTCCGCACCACGACCGACACCGAGGTGATCCTGCATCTCTACGACGAGATGGGCGAGGATTGCGTGACCCGCCTCAACGGCGATTTCGCCTTCGCGATCTGGGACGCCCGCCGCCGGCGCATGGTGCTGGCGCGCGACCGCATGGGGGTGAGGCCGCTTTTCTACACCCGTCATCGCGGCGTCTTCCATTTCGCCTCCGAGGTGAAGGCGCTGCTCAAGGCGCCGGGCATCCGCGCCGAGCTCGACCCGGTCGCGCTCGACCAGATCTTCACGCTGTGGGCGCCGATCGCGCCGCGCACGCCGTTCAAGGGCATTTTCGAGCTGGAGCCGGCGAGCGTGATGGTCGTCGACGACAAGGGCGTCGCCACCCGCCCCTATTGGCGGCTCGACTTTCCCGAAGCGGGCGCAGGCCGCACCGACGAGAACGAGGCGGCGGAAGAGCTGCGCGCGCTTTTGACCGATGCCACGCGCATCCGTCTGCGCGCCGACGTGCCGGTCGGCTCCTATCTCTCGGGCGGGCTCGACTCTTCCGTCATCACCGCGCTCGCCGTCGGCATCGCGCCGCGCACGCTCGACACCTTCTCCGTCACCTTCGACAGCGCCGAGCATGACGAGAGCGCGTTTCAGGAAGCGATGGCGCGGGCGCTCGGCACGCGCCATTTCAGCGCCCATTGCGCGGACGGCGACATCGCCGCGATCTTCCCCGACATCATCCGCTTCACCGAGCGGCCGATCCTGCGCACCGCGCCGGCGCCGCTGTTCCGGCTTTCGGCGCTGGTGCGGGAGGCGGGGCTGAAGGTCGCGCTGACCGGCGAAGGTGCCGACGAGGTCTTCGCCGGCTACGACATCTTCAAGGAGGCGCGGGTGCGCCGCTTCTGCGGCCGCCAGCCCGGCTCGCGCATCCGGCCACACCTGTTCCGCAAGCTCTATCCGTATCTCCCCGGCCTGCAGCGGCAGTCGGCGGAATATCTCGCCGCCTTCTTCGGCGCCGGCAACGACGCACCCGAGGGAGGGATTGACGACCCGCTGTTCTCGCACCGGCCGCGCCTGCGCGGCACGGCGGCAGCGAAGCTGTTCTTCTCGCGCGACCTCAAGGACACGCTCGGCAGCTACGACGCGGCCGAGGAGATGGCGGGCCTGCTACCGCAAGCCTTCGCGCGCTGGCACCCGCTGCATCAGGCGCAATATCTGGAAAGCCGCTTCCTGTTGCCCGGCTACATCCTGTCCAGCCAGGGCGACCGGATGGCGATGGCCCACGGCGTCGAGACGCGCTTCCCCTTCCTCGACCACAGGGTGGTCGAGTTCGCGGCGGCGCTGGCGCCGGAGATGAAGCTCAAGGGTCTTGCCGAGAAGCACATCTTGCGGGTAGCCATGAAGGACATGCTGCCGTCGCAGATCGGCAGCCGGCCGAAGCAGCCCTATCGCGCGCCCGACAGCCGCGCCTTCACCGGCAAGGGCGCGCTCGATTATGTGGCGAAGGCGCTGGGCGCGGAGCGCCTCGAGGCGACCGGCCTGTTCGACCCGAAGGCGACCATGGCGCTCCACGCCAAATGCGCCTCGGGGCGGGCCGCCGGCTTCCGCGACAACGCCGCCTTCGTCGGCATCCTGTCGACGCAATTGTGGATGGAGACGTTCGCGGCCGCCAACACGGCAACCGCGCGCGCCGCATGAGGAATCGAATGGAACGGGGGTCAAGTGAAATGATCGACACAATCAGGGACAGCGTCCGCGACTTCATCGTCGAGAACTTCCTGTTCGGCGATGCCGCGCACGCGCCGGCGGACGACGAATCGCTGATCGAGAACGACATCGTCGACTCGACCGGCATTCTCGAGCTGGTCGCCTTCATCGAGGAGAGCTTCGGCTTTTCCGTCGCCGACGCCGACATCGTGCCGGCCAATCTCGACACGCTCGACCGCATCGCGGCCTTCGTCGCCGGGCGCACCTCCGCAGCAGCGGCATAGGCAGGCGGCCGCCCCTCATGCGCATGGAATGCTTCCTGACCGACAATGCCCGCCGGCTCGGCGGCAAGACGGCGCTCGTCGCCGGCGGCAGGCGGCTGACCTATGCCGAACTCGACGCGCTTTCCGACCGGCTCGCGGCCGGGCTCGCGGCCTGCGGCGTCAGGCGCGACGACCGCGTCCTCGTCTTCGCCGACAATTCATGGGAGGCGGCGGTCGCGATCTACGCGGCGTTGAAGGCGGGGGCGGCATTCAGCCCGATCAATCCTTCGACCAAGGCCGACAAGCTTGCCTATATCGTCGGCAATTGCCGCCCGGCGGCGATCGTCACGCAGGCGCGCCTCGCCGCCGTGGCCGCCGAGGCCCGCGCCATCGCCGGCGCGGAAGGGATGACGATCGTTTCCACCGAGGCGCGGGGCGGCGCAGCGCCGGACGGGACGGTTTCGTTTTCGCGATTGCTGGCAACGGATGCCGCGCCGCCCGCCCATGGCGGCATCGACGTCGATCTCGGCATGCTGATCTACACCTCCGGGTCGACCGGACGCCCCAAGGGCGTGATGATGACGCACCGCAACATGGATGCGGCGTCGCACTCGATCACCACGCTGCTCGAAAATCGCGAGGACGACGTCATCGTCAGCGTGCTGCCGCTCGCCTTCAATTACGGGCTCTATCAGCTCCTGATGGCCATCCGCGTCGGCGCGACGCTGGTGCTGGAAAAGTCGTTCGCCTTCCCTCAGGCCGTGTTCGAGCGCATGCGCGAGGAAGGCGCGACAGGCTTTCCGCTGGTGCCGACCATGTCGGCGATGATGCTGCAGATGCGCGACCTCGCGCCCGGCTTCCTGCCGTCGCTGCGCTACATCACCAACACGGCGGCGACCCTGCCGCCGACGCATATCGCCCAGCTGCGCGCGCTGTTCCCGCAGGCGAAGATCTATTCCATGTACGGGCTGACCGAGTGCAAGCGCTGCACCTGCCTGCCGCCGGAGGAGCTGGACCGGCGGCCGGGCTCCGTCGGCATCGCCATCCCCAACACGGAAGTGTTCGTGGTCGATGACGAAGGACGGCCGGCGGCAGCCGGCACGGCCGGCGAGCTGGTGGTGCGGGGACCGCACGTCATGCAGGGCTACTGGGGCGACCCGGAAGCGACGGCGCAGGCGCTGCGGCCCGGCTTCCACCCGTGGGAGAAGGTGCTTTACACCGGCGACCTCTTCCGCGCCGACGAGGACGGCTTCCTCTATTTCATCGCCCGCAAGGACGACATCATCAAGACGCGCGGCGAGAAGGTCGCGCCGCGTGAGGTCGAGGCGGTGCTGCACGCCCATCCGGGCATCGCCGACGCGGTGGTGTTCGGCGTCGCCGACGCGATCCTCGGCCATGCCGTCGCGGCGATGGTGGTCGCGGCCGACCCCGCTTTGACCGAGCGCGACGTCATCCGCCACTGCGCCGCGCGCCTCGAGGATTACATGGTGCCGAAATCCGTGGAGTTCCGCGCCGAATTGCCCAAGACCGACACCGGCAAGGTCAGCCGCCGGCTGGCGGCCGAAACCGTGGAGCCCGCACAATGACCGCCCAGCCTTCCCGCCGCCCCGCCTTCTCGGCCCAGACGCTGGCGATCGACCCGGAGCGAGAGACCGAGCGCATCGCCGCCGCCATGCGCGACCAGCTGCGGGGCCTGCGCAAGCGCGGCGTCGTCATCGGCCTTTCGGGCGGCATCGATTCATCCGCCTCGCTGGCGCTCGCCGTGCGCGCCCTCGGCGCGGCCAACGTCTTCGCGCTGTTCATGCCGGAAAACGATTCCGACCCCGAGAGCCTGCGCCTCGGCCGGCTGCTGGCGGAGACGTTCGGCGTCGAGGCGGCGGTGGAGGACATCGGGCCGGCCTTGCAGGCCATGGGCTGCTATGCGCGGCGCGACGCATTCATCCGCGAACTGGTGCCGGAATACGGGCCGGGCTGGGCTTCCAAGATCGTCATCGCCAACTCGCTGGAGGCCGGCGGCTACAACATCTCGTCGCTGGTGGTGGAGGACCCCGAAGGCCGGCAGCAGAAGCTGCGGATGCCGACCTCGGTCTATCTCGGCGTCGTCGCGGCCACCAACATGAAGCAGCGCACGCGCAAGCAGATCGAGTATTTCCACGCCGACCGGCTGAATTACGCCGTGATCGGCACGCCGAACCGGCTGGAATACGACCAGGGCTTCTTCGTCAAGAACGGCGACGGCGCGGCCGACGTGAAGCCGATCGCCCATCTCTACAAGAGCCAGGTCTACGCACTCGCCGCCCATCTCGGCGTGCCGGAGGAGATCCGCCGCCGCCCGCCGACCACCGACACCTACTCGCTGGCGCAGACGCAGGAGGAGTTCTACTTCTCCCTGCCGCACGACCGCATGGACCTTTGCCTCTACGGCCTGAACCACGGCGTGCCCTGCGCCGAGGTCGCGGCGGCGACGGGCCTGAGCGAAATCGAGGTCGAGCGGGTCTGGGCCGACATCGCGGCCAAGCGCAAGGCGACGCGCTACCTGCACATGCGCCCGCTTCTGGTCGAGACGGTGGACGAGATCGGCGACTGACGCCCTGCCGTCTAGTCGAAGGTGCCGCCGATCATGCGGTTCCAGTGCTCGCCGGCCAGCCCGTTGAAGAACAGCTCGCCGGCGCGGCAAGCCTCCACCAGCGCCGGATCGCGCGAGTGCACCACCGTCGATCCGACATTGATCAGGGCGACGCGGCGGCCGAGCAGGCCGTCGAGCAGCGCCGGCTGCGTGCGCCCGCGCAGCGCCGCTGCGCCCCGGCGGAAGGCGTCGCCGATCAGGCCGTCGAGGACCGGCCCCGCCTGCCCCGGCCGGGCGAGGACCTGAAGCACGCGGGCGATGCGCCCCGGCCTGACGTGATAGGCGAAGGCGCCGACCGGCGCGCCGGCGCGCGTTTCGACCGCGCACAGGACCAGCTCGCCATAGGCGGGCTTCTGCCGCGCGTCGGCCAGGATGGCGTCGAGTTGGCCCGGCGCCCACTGCGGGCGCAACGAGAACTGCGCCGTCAGCGGCTCGACCAGCGCGGCGAAGGCGGCCGCGTCGATCTCGCGCACGACGAGGCCGCCGGGAACCGGCCGCGTCGCGCGCATGCCGGGCCAGTAGAGGCCGTCGCCCTTCATCGCCAGCGCCGCAAGCCGGTCTACCCCGTATCCGAACGGGACGAGGAGCCGCAGGAGCGGAAGCCGCTGCGCCGCCGCATGGACCGCGAACGAGCCCGGACGGAACACCCGCACCCAGTCGAGGCTGTACTGCGCCAGCACCACGCCGCGCAGGCCGGTCCACATCCGCGCCGCGACCTCGCTCGCGGTCTCGCTCAGCGAAATGTCCTGCGGCCCGGCGAGGAACGCCTTGAGCAGGCGCGCGCCGGCCATCGGGTCGCTGTCGTGGTCGCGCACCATCAGCGAGCCGCCGATCGCGGCCCTGAGCGGCCTGTCGCCATGGCGCATCGCCAGCGTGTCGACGCCGATGAAGCCGGTGACGGCGCCGGTCTTGTCGACATGGACCAGCGAGGGGATATCCCCGTCCTCGCCGAGATAGAGCCGGCGCATATAGGCGGCGAGCCCGGCCGGCGCGGCGGCGCGCGGATCGAGGAAGGTCTCCTGGAAAAGCGCGGCAGCGGCCGCGACGTCGCCTTCCGCGAACGGCCGGATCGTGCTCATGGCCTGCCGATCCGCCGTGCGGGCGCTGGCCTTCTATGTCGATCGCGTGGCAACGGGTCTGCTTCCTGCCGGCAGGGAAAACGGTATCGCCGCGCAC
>DAOMOI010000045.1:0-9951 GCA_035444225.1 Aquamicrobium sp.
CGCGCGAGGGTCGCGGCGAGCTCGGCGCCGAACCGCATGACCCCGTCGCCGTAGGATTGCGCCCGTCCGAGGAGCGTCATCCCCTGCGCGGCGAGGCGACGGAAATCGACGGTGCGGCCGCCCTGCGCGCCGCTCACCGAGATGGTGACGTGCTTCGCGCCGGCCTGCGGGGCCTGGGCGTCCCATTTTCCGAGCACGCCGAGCCACCAGCAGAAGTCGCGCCGGCGATAGGCGCGCGGAGGACGCTCGTGCGGGCCAGGTAGACGCGCCGGCCCGCGCGCATGAGCTCGTCCGCGATCTGCCCGCCCGACGACCCGGAGCCCACCACAAGCACCGCGCCGGGCGGCAGCTGGTCGGGATTGCGGTAGGCGCTGGAATGGATCTGCGTAAAATCCGCATCGCGGGAAACGACGGGCGGGACGACGGGACGCTGGAAAGGCCCGGTCGCGGCGACCACGTTGCCGGCTTCGATCTCTCCCTGCGAGGTGGTGACGCGGAAGCCAGGCCGCCCGGCGATCCTGCGCACCTCCTTCACCTCCACGCCGCAGCGCACGGGCGCGGCGGTCTCCCGCGCATAGGCGGCAAGATAGTCGGCGATCTTCTCCTTGGCGACGAAATCGCCCGGATCGGCATCCGGAAACTCCATGTCCGGAAAACGGTCATGCCAGGCGGGGCCGTTGGCGACCAGCGAATCCCATCTTTCCGTGCGCCAGCGTTCCGCGATCCGGTGCCGCTCGAGCACGAGATGAGGTATGCCGCATCTGCCGAGATGCCGGCTCATGGCCAGCCCCGCCTGTCCGGCGCCGACGACGAGCGTGTCGATTTCTTCAATCCGCATGTGGGCGATCTTTGGAATCCCTGAAGGATTCATGTCCGTCTAGTGGCTATGTCCGCCCACTATTCCCCGGACGATCGCACCGCGAAACGAGGATTTCCCGTGGCAATGATTAGTCTGTCCCTAAACCGGGGCGGGAACGGTCCGCGGCGACGGATCAACCAGCGTCGCCTATTTGCGCCAGCTCAGGATGCGCAGGAGGATGAAGGCGGGGATGACCACCGCCGCGCCGAGCAGGAAATACCGCCAGAAGCCGTAGAGCGCGTCGAAGCCCATATGCCAGAGGCCGCCGAGGAAATCGGCGATGTGCTCGACGACGTCCCAGGGCGACCAGCCGAACGTCGCCATCACGATGCCGACGAGAAACGACACGAAGACGAGCTTGAGCGCGACGCGCAGCGGCGTGTCGCCGAGAAAACGGTTGAGTGCGCTCATGGCCTGTTCCTGTCTGTCCGCGCGACGGACCTCAGCGCGATTGCGCCGTGCCGCCGATCCACAGCTCGGAAGTAACCTCAAGCGCCCGGTCGAGCAAGGCCGGGGTGCCTTCGGGCGGCACGTGGGCGGCAAGGACGCGGTCGCGCGCGCGGATCAGTTCGGCGATCTCGGGCTCGAAGGCCACGAACAGGGCGGTGAGCCAGCGATTGACCAGATAGGACGGGCGCGGCATCTGCATGTCGAAGCGCGGCAGCAGCGCGATCGTCGCCTCGGCGTCGGCCCACTGGTCGCCCACGACCCACTGGTTGACCGTGAAGATGCGCAGCGGCCGGCCCTCGCGGTCGACGCCGATCGACGCGAGGTGGTGGATGGGGCCGTCCGGCCCCTGCGGGCGCACGAAGCAATGGAAATGGCCGTGCTCGGCCGATCCCTCCTCGGCCGGGTGGCAATGATAGAACCATTGGCCGCCGCTTTGCGGGTCGTGGACGTCGCCCGGCGGGAAATGCTCCCACGCCTCGACCGACGAGACACCCTCGAAGAGGTCGCTCAGCACGGTCAGCCCGCCCTTGGCGAGGACGGCCTCGCAAAAGGCGATCTCGCGCCGCGCCTGCTCGCGGGCCTCGCTCATCCCGCGCCCCCGACCTCGAGGTCGGGCGCTTCCCTGCCCGGCGGCAAGGGCAAAGGCGGCGGAGGCGGCGGGGCAAGCCTGGGGGCAGGCGGCGGCGGGGGCGGCAGCTTGGCCGGCGGCGCGCCGGCCGCGCAAGGCGCGCCCGCGGCGCAAGGCGACGCGGCAGGCGGGCTGCCGGCGGCACAGGGAGCGGCGGCGCAGGGCGCGGTTCCGGCCGTGACGGCGCGACCCTGCGCGGCTGGGCGCTCGGGCACGGGATGGGTGGCGTGGTCGACGGCGATCGCCGCCGTGGTCACGGCGAGCGCCGCGCCGAACAGGAGCGTGTTGCGTGTGCTCATTTGCGTGCGAACCCGTCGAGACCGAACAACGGGCGTGCCCACACGCCGACGAAAGAGCCGGCGAAGGCGGCCGCGAACCACAGCCATCCGTGCAGGCTGCCGGTGGCGATGCCCGAAAACAGCGCGCCGATGTTGCAGCCGAAGGAGAGCCGCGCGCCGTAGCCCATCAGCAGCCCGCCGAGGATGGCGGCAAGCAGCGAGCCGAGCGGCAGCGCCACCTTGGGCGCGAACTTGCCGGCCACGGAAGCGGCGAGCGCCGCGCCCAGCACCAGCCCGAAATCCATCACCGAGACCGTGTCGGCCAGCACCGAGGAATTGAGCGCCCGCGCCTGCGCCGGCCAGGTCCAGAACTCCCAGCTCGCCACGTCGAGGCCGGCGCCTTGCGCGATCTTCGCCCCCCACAGGCCGAAGCCGTAGGTGATCGACCACGGATGGCCGGCGGTCAACAGCGTCGCGATGTTGAGGAGCGCGAGCAGGAGGCCCGCGCCCACCAGCGGCCACGGGCCGCGCCATATCCATGTCCAGCCCGGGCGCGCCGGCGCGGGCTCGCGCTCGATGTCGCCGTGGACGCGCCGCTCGATCAGCGCGGTGACCAGCGCCACCAGGCCGAGGCCGGCCAGCGTGGCGGCGACGGCGGCGGCAAGCCCCAATTCGGCGGCGATGGAGATGGCGGGAAGCGAGGGCTGCGCCAGCCAGAACGGCAGGTGGGCGGTGCCGATCAGCGCGCCGACGATGAAGAAGGCGAGCGTGACCAGCATGCGCGCCGAGCCGCCGCCGACAGTGAACAGCGTGCCCGAGCCGCAGCCGCCGCCGAGCTGCATGCCGAAGCCGAACAGCGCCGCCCCGATGAGGACGGAGACGCCGACCGGCGCCAGCGCGCCGACCATCGGCTGGCTGCCGATGCTGCCGGCGGCCGTCAGCGGCATCATGGCCAGCGCCGCCACCGCGATCATCAGCATCTGCGCGCGCATGGCGCGCCCGCGCTTCTCGACCACCATGCGCCGCCAGCCGCCGGTGAAGCCGAACGAGCCGTGATAGAGCGTGGCGCCGAGCGCGCCGCCGATCAGGAACAGGCTGCCCTGCCTCAGATCGACGAGGTTCGAGATCAGCAGGAAGCCGGCGACGAGCGCGCCGGCGGCGACGAGAAGCGGGGCCTTGTCGGCCCGCGCGTCGGGCAGGTAGCTGGGAAGGACTGCGGCGTTGCTCATGGTCTACCGGATCGAAGGATTGAAACGGGGCGAGCCCCGGCCGCCTGCGCTTCGACGCGCGGCATCCGGGGCCTGCCTGTGCGGTTGCGGTGCGGCGGTTGCCGCCGGCCCTACTGGACCTCCCCTACTGAACCTGGATCGGTCGCGCGGGGTCGGCCGCCCACTCGGCCATCGAGCCATCATACATGGTGGTGTTCTTGTTGCCGAGCACCTCCGACAGGCCGAACCAGGCGATGGACGACCAGTGGCCGGTGTTGCAGAAGGTGATGTTCTTCTCGTTCTCGGCCAGGCCGATGCCGGCGGCGAGCGCCGCGACGGTCTCCGGGCGGGCGAAGCTGGCGTGGTCGGCGCTGTAGAGCGCGGAATGCTCGATGTTCACCGAGCCCGGGATCGTGCCCTCGGTGCGAACGATAGGGCTCTTGGACTTGCCGACATGCTGCTCGTGCGGGCGGCCGTCGACCAGCTTGACGCCGCTTTCGAGCGCCGCGACCACGTCGTCGGTCGTGGCGCGCAGCTCCTCGCGGACCTCGTAGGTGAACGTGACCGGCTCCGGCGTGCGCGGGCTTGCCGCCCGCCCGCCGCCGGCGGCGTCGTATTGCCGCCAGCCGCCGTCGAGGATCGAGACCGCGTCGTGGCCGAGATATTTGAAGGTCCAGTAGACGCGCGTCGCGCCGCCGAACTCGGTGGAATCCGTGCCCCACGGCACGATCACCACGTGGTCGTCGCCGTCGATGCCGAGATTGCCGATCAGCGCCGCGATCTGCTCGACCGGCGGAATCTGCGCCGGACCCCCGTCGACCTCGACGCGCCAGCCCGCCGTGGCATAGGGCGCGACCACCGCGTCGGCGACATAGGGCAGTTCGCCGAGGTCGGTCTCCGCGACCTTGTCGCGGATGTCGAGGATGACGAGATCGTCGCTGCCGGCATTGGCCTTGAGCCATTCGGCGGTGACGAGCGGGGTGACATCTTGCGCCTGCGCGAAGGCGGGCGCCGAGAGACTGGCGAGCAGGATGACGGTCGGCGCGAGGCGCATGGGAAGCTCCGGGAGGATGTGAACCAACTGCCGCGATCATAGCCCGCCGGTCCGGCGGACGCTCCGAACCCCGCCCCAAAACCGCACCCGGAATTGGGATTTCATACCCCGAAACGGCAATGCCGGAGCATGAGATGCTACGCGGCGTGCGAGCCGGCCGCGCGGCGGTAGCTGACGATGAGGTCGTTGAACCGGGTGCCCTGTATGGCGACATGGCCGCGCAGCACCCGCGCCGCCGCCTCCGCGTCGCCCTCGACGAGCGCGTCGAGGATCTGCCGGTGCTCGGCGAGCGACTGCGCCATCCTTCCCCGCACCTTGAGCTGCATGCGGCGATAGGGCTTCAGGCGCTTGTGCAGCCTGCCCGCCTCCTTGGCCAGGAACGCGTTGCCCGACGCCTCGTAGATCAGGAAGTGGAAGACCTCGTTGGCGCGGTAATAGGCGTCGCCGTCATCGGCGGCGGCGGCCTCCTCGCAGCCGACCACGGTGTGCGAGAGCTTGTCGATGAGGTCGGGGGTGACGCGCCTGCTGGCGAGCCGCCCGCAGAACGCCTCCATCTCGGCCATCACCTCGAACATCTCGATGACCTCCTCGAAGGCGGGATGGCGCACGAAGGCGCCGCGCCGGGGCTGGAGGTCGAGCAGGCCCGAGGCGGCGAGCGCCTGGAACGCCTCGCGCAGCGGCGTGCGCGAGACGTTGAAGCGGTGCGACAGCCTGATCTCGTCAAGCCGCTCGCCATTGGCGAACGCGCCCTCGACGATCAGCTGCTCGAGCTGCTCGCGGACAAGGTCCGAACGACTGACCATTGCCTTTTCTCTCGCCTTTCCTGGATGCGAAAAATGCCATTCCTGCATACAAGAGGGTTGACAGGAAATGCAACACCATTACTCCTTTATGTCGCGACATTCCCGCGGGCTCCGGTCCACGCCGATCGTCGCCATGTTCTGGGAGGAACCAATGCTGAAGAAACTTGCGGCTTCGGCCGTCATGACGACGCTTGCCTGCGGCCTCGCCGACGCGACCGAACTGCGCCTGTCGCATCAGTTTTCCACCAACGACGTGCGCCACCGCATCGCGCAGATGGTCGCCGACGACGTCGCGGCCGCCAATGTCGACCTGACCATCACCATCTTTCCCTCGGCCTCGCTGTTCAAGGCGGCAGAGCAATATGTCCCGCTCTCGCGCGGGCAGCTCGACATGACCGTGTTCCCGCTGTCCTACGCCGGCGGCCAGCGCCCGGAATACAACCTCACCCTGATGCCGGGCCTGATCAAGGATCACGACCACGCCGCGCGGATGAACGAGAGCCCGTTCATGGACGCGATCGAGGAGATCATGGCCGAGGACGACGTCAAGGTGCTCGTCCACGGCTATTTGGCCGGCGGCTTCGCCTCCAAGGAGGGGTGCATCACCAGACCCGAGCACATGAAGGGCAAGACGGTGCGCGCCGCCGGCAAGGCGTTCGAGCAGATGCTGGAGGGCGCCGGGGCCTCGATCTCGTCGATGCCGTCGTCCGACGCCTATAACGGCATGCAGCAGGGCATCATCGACGCGCTCAACACCTCGTCCTCGTCCTTCGTCTCCTTCCGCATGTACGAGCAGGTCGGCTGCTACACGCCGGCGGCCGACGTCGCGCTCTGGTTCATGTACCAGCCGATGCTCATTAACAAGACCACCTTCGAGGGCCTGACGCCGGAACAGCAGGAGGCGCTCACCACCGCCGCCAAGAAGGCGGAGGCCTACTATCTCGAGGAAGCGAAGAAGGAGGACGCCGCCTCGATCGAGCCGTTCGAGAAGGCCGGCGTCGAGATCGCACGAATGACGCCGGAGGACTTCGCCGAATGGCGCAAGCTGGCCGAGGAAACCTCCTACAAGGCGTTCCTGGAGGACGTTCCGGACGGGCAGCGTTTCCTCGACCTGGCCGCCGAGGTCGAATAGACCGGCGACAGGCCCGGCCCCGCCGCGCGGGCCGGGCAGCCGCCTTCAACCCCAACGGCGACAGCGCACGGACGAGAGCCGCGGGCGGCCGCGGGTCCGTGCCGGCCGCGGACAGGGAACCACAGATGCAACAAAGCGCCATGGCCATGGAGCCCGCGCGGCGGAAACACCCCGTGCTGCGATTCATCGACGGGCTTTCGACCGTTTGCGGCTGGTTCGCCGCCACGCTGATCGTCGCCTCGATCTTCGTCACCTGCCACATGATCTTCGTGCGCTTCGTGCTGCGCCAGTCGACCGTCTGGCAGACCGAGGTCGTCATCTACATGATGATCGCCGTCACCACGGTCGGCCTCGCCTACGTCCAGCGGCTGCGCGGCCACGTCAATGTCGACCTGATCCCGTCGATGCTGCCGAGGCGCGCGCGGCGGGGGCTCGCCTATGTCGTGCTCATGCTGACGATCGCCCTGATGGCGGTCATGACCTGGTATGCGTTCGAGAGCTGGCACGAGGCGTTCTCGCGCAACTGGAAGTCGAGCACGGTGTGGGGCGTGCGGCTGTGGATCCCGATGCTGGCGCTGCCCGTCGGCTTCGGCCTCTACACCTTGCAGCTCGTCGCCGACCTCGTCGCGCTTCACCTGCGTCTCGAGGCGCCGTTCGGCCTGGAGGACAAGTGATGGACCCGCTTCTGCTCGGCCTTCTCGTCGCCGTCGTCACCGTGATCGTGCTGTTCTCGGGCGCGCCGGTGGCGGTCGGCCTGCTTCTGGTCTCGGCCATCTTCCTGACCGTCTTCGACGGCACGCGCTCGCTGCAGATGATCCCCGAGGTCTATTTCGCCGACCTGAACAGCTTCACCATGCTGGCGATCCCCATGTTCATCATCATGGGCGCGGCGATCGCCTCGACGCGCGCCGGCGCGGACCTGTTCGAGGCGCTGGAGCGCTGGATGACGCGGGTTCCGGGCGGGCTGGTCGTCTCCAACCTCGGCGCCTGCGCGCTGTTCTCGGCCATGTCCGGCTCCAGCCCGGCCACCTGCGCCGCCATCGGCAAGATGGGCATCCCGGAAATGCGCAAGCGCGGCTATTCCGACGAAATCGCGGCCGGGTCGATCGCCGCCGGCGGCACGCTGGGCATCCTCATCCCGCCCTCGGTGACGATGATCGTCTACGGCATCGCCACCGAGACCTCCATCGGCCGCCTGTTCCTGGCCGGCGTCATGCCCGGCATCATGCTGGTCGGCCTGTTCATGGCGTGGACCATCTACAGCGCCTGGCGCAGCGGCACGCTGAAGAACCTGTCCATGCGCAGCTATACGCTCACCGAGCGGCTGGAGATCCTGCCGCGCGTCATCCCGTTCCTGCTCATCATCGCCGGCGTGCTCTACGCCATGTATGGCGGGGTGGCCACGGCGTCGGAAACGGCGGCCGTGGGCGCGCTGCTCGCGCTGGTGCTGGCGATGGTCATCTACCGGATGTGGCAGCCGCGCGTGATCTGGAGCGTGTTCCGCGATTCCACCAAGGAGGCGGTGATGATCATGTTCATCATCGCGGCCGCGGGCGTGTTCGCCTACATGATGTCCTCGCTGTTCATCACCCAGACCATCGCCCAGTGGATCGCCGGGCTCGAGGTCAACCGCTGGGTGCTGATGGGCATCATCAACCTGTTCCTGCTGGTGGCCGGCTTCTTCCTGCCCCCGGTCGCCGTGATCGTGATGACGGCGCCGATCCTGATGCCGATCCTGCTGGCGGCCGACTTCGACCCCTACTGGTTCGCCGTCGTCCTCACCATCAACATGGAGATCGGGCTGATCACGCCGCCGGTCGGGCTCAACCTCTACGTCATCAACTCGATCGCGCCGGACATCTCGCTGAAGAAGATCCTCATGGGCTCGTTGCCCTACGTGATGTGCATGGTTGCGGCCATCGTCATCCTGTGCTTCTTCCCCGGCATCGCCACATGGCTGCCCGACGTGATGATGGGGCCGGCGATCTGAGGCGCGCGGGTGAGTCTGGATCAATGAGATCGTCTGGCTTCTTCACCGACCTGATCGCCACGCTGTTCGAGCGCACGTCATGGCTCGAGGCGCCGGCGGGCGAGCAGCCCGTGCGCGACATGTGCAACGCGCTTCTGGCCGGCAACGGCGAGGTGACGGGCATGCGCGTCGCCCGCGCCATCCTGTCGCGCTACCGCTCGATGGACGAGGCGGAGAAGATCGCCTTCTTCGAGTTCCTGACCGAGGACCTCGACATCGACGCGCGCGACGTCGAGGCCGCCGCCGCCCGCTATGCCGCCGCGCCCGACGCGGAAGGGCTGGCGCGGCTGAGCGCCGCGGCGGAGCCGGCGAGGCAGGAGCTGCTGCGCCGCCTGAACCGCATTCCCGGCGCCACCGGCGAGCTGGTGCGCATGCGGCTCGACCTTCTGCGGCTCGCGCCCCGGCACCCTCAATTCGCCCGCGCCGACCTCGACTTCGTGCATCTGTTCAAGTCGTGGTTCAACCGCGGCTTCCTGGTGCTGCGCCACATAGACTGGCGCACGCCCGCCAACATCCTGGAAAAGATCATCCAGTACGAAGCCGTGCACGCAATCAACACCTGGGAGGAGCTGCGCCGCCGGCTGCTGCCGGTCGATCGCCGCTGCTTCGCCTTCTTCCACCCGTCCATGCCCGACGAGCCGCTGATCTTCGTCGAGGTCGCGCTGGTCAACGGCGTTCCGGGCTCGGTCCAGCAATTGCTGGCCGAGGCGCGCGAGCCCGTCTCCCCGGCCGTGGCCGATACGGCGGTGTTCTACTCGATCTCGAACTGCCAGGAGGGGCTGCGCGGCATCTCGTTCGGCAATTCGCTGATCAAGCAGGTGGTGGAGGAGTTGAGCCACGAGCTGCCGCAGCTGAAGCACACCGTCACGCTGTCGCCGATCCCGGGGCTGGCGCGCTGGCTGAAGGCGCGCGCCGGGGATGATCCGCGCGCCGCCGGCATCGTGGCGGCGGCAGAATCGGGCGCGGAGGCGCTCCAGCCGTGGAACGAGGCGCTGCGTGAGCTGGCCGCGCATTACCTGGTGCGCGAAAAGCGCGAGGACGGGCTGCCGCTCGATCCCGTCGCCCGGTTCCATCTCGGCAACGGCGCGCTGGTGCACGAGGTGCATGCGGGCGCCGACCTGTCCGAAAACGGGCTGCGGCAATCCTGCGGCGCCATGGTCAACTATCTCTACGACCTGGGCACCGTCGAGCAGAATCACGAGGACTTCGCCGCCAGCCGTTCCGTCGCCAGCTCACGCTCGATCAACGCGCTGGTAAAGGCGGCGTCGGCAAACCGGGGAAAGGTTCCGCATGCCTAATGTGCTTCATGACGCCCTGTTCGCGCCGCTGGCGCGCAGGGAAACGCCGCTCCTCCACACCGCCGACGGCAAGACCGTGTCCGGCGACGCGTTCCACCGCCTCGTCCTGCGCTACGCCGCGACGCTCGCGGCGCTGGGCCTGAAGCCCGGCGATAGGCTCGCGGTCCAGGTCGCCAAGTCGCCCGAGGCGCTCGCGCTCTACGGCGCGGCGG
>DAOMOI010000046.1:0-9927 GCA_035444225.1 Aquamicrobium sp.
GCCATCGCAGCTGATGAAGATCGCCGGCTCGATCTGGCCGAAGCGGTCGAGCACGCCGCGTTCGCCGAAATCGGGCGAACAGGACGACCAGATGGCGCCGAGCGAGGCGGCGGCGTTCTCCACCTGCGGGTCGAGCCGCTGCAGCGAGGCCCAGACGGCGAGGATCATGAACGGGATCAGCACATGGGTCAGCGCGATGACGACGCCGGTTTCGGTGAACATGAACTCCAGCGGCGTGCCGATCAGCCCGAGCGCCATCAGCCCCTGGTTGACGATGCCGTTCGAGCCGAGCAGCAGCGCCCAGCCGAGCGTGCGGGCGACGACCGAGACCAGCAGCGGGCCGATCACCACCAGCAGGAACACGCTGCGCCAGCCCGGCGACATGCGGTTGAGGATATAGGCTTCCGGCACGCCGATCACGATCGAGGCCAGCGTCACCAGCACCGCGATGCGGAAGGTGCGCAGGAATATCTCGAGGAAGTAGGAATCCGTGGCGATGTCGAGCCAGTTCTTCAGCGTAAATTCGGGCACGATGCCCGTGTACTGCCCCCAGTCGTAGAAGGAGAGCAGCACCGTCATCGCCAGCGGGATGATGACGAGGCCGAGGAAGACCAGAAGGGCCGGACCGGTCAGCGCATAGGGAGCGCGGCGCTGCGCGCGTGCCAGCGCGCTCATACCGATGCCGCCTCGCCTTCGGGGAGCAGCGAGATGTCGGCGGCCGTGAAGGCAAGGCGCACGGCATCTCCCTCGCCGGGCACGGGCTGGCCGTCATTGTGGCGGATGATGGTCAGCGGCCCGGCCGCGCTCTCGGCCGTCAGCAGCCAGTGCGCGCCCTGGAAGACGCGGCCGGTGACGCGCGCGGAAAAGCCCGGCGCCTGCGGGGCGGCCAGCATCAGCCGCTCCGGGCGCACGGCCAGCCGCACCGCACCCGCCGGTGCGCCGGCCAGCGGCAGCGACAGGCCTTCGATTGCGACCGCGCCGTTGCCGTCGCCGGTGGCGGCGAGAACGTTGGTCTTGCCGAGGAAGTGGGCGACGAAGGCCGAGGCCGGGCTGCCATAGACCGCGTCGGGCGCGCCGATCTGCTCGACGCGGCCCTGATTCATCACCACGATCCGGTCCGACAGCGCCATGGCCTCGTGCTGGTCGTGGGTGACCAGCACCGTCGTGGTGCCGACCGAACGCTGGATCTGGCGCAGCTCGGCCTGCATCTCCTCGCGCAGCTTGGCGTCGAGATTGGACAGCGGCTCGTCGAGCAGCAGCAGCGAGGGCCTGATCACCAGCGCGCGCGCCAGCGCGACGCGCTGCTGCTGGCCACCGGACATGCGGCGCGGATAGCGGTCGGAAAAGCCCTTCAGGCCGACCAGTTCCATCGCCTCCAGCGTGCGCGCCTCGCGCTCGGGTCTGGCGATCCCGCGCATCTCGAGGCCGAAGGCGATGTTCTCGGCCACCGTCATGTGCGGGAACAGCGCGTAGCTCTGGAAGACGATGCCGAGGCCGCGCCGGGCGGGCGGCACGGTGCCGAGATCGCGCTCGTCGAGCAGGATGCGTCCGTGGTCGACCGGCGTGAAGCCGGCGATCATCTGCAATGTCGTGGTCTTGCCGCAGCCGGAGGGACCGAGCAGCGAGATGAACTCGCCGCGCGCCACGGAAAGGTCGAGCGCCTCGACGGCGACGACCGGGCCATAGGACTTGCCCAGCCCTTCGAGAATGAGGTGCGACACGGCTGTTATCCGGTTCTGAGGGATCGGCGTCGTGGCCGGACGGGACCGGCCGTTTCACGAAGCGGAAAACGGACGCCCGCGCCGCGCGGCACGGACGCCCGGATGGGCGATGAAGACGCCTACCGCTCGACCTCGCGGTTCCAGCGCCGGGTCCATTCCTCGCGCTTGTCGTTGGCCACGTCCCAGTCCACGGCCTTGAGGTTCTTGACCTCGTCGCCGTAGGGAAGGCCCTCGCGCTCCTCGGGTGTGAGCGTCACGGTCATGTTGGCGGGACCGAAGCCTGCGCCAGCCGCCATCACCTTCTGGATCTCCGGCGTGAGCATGAACTGGATGAATGCGTTGGCCTCCGCGGCATTCTGCGAGCCCTCGATCGGGCAGGCCGCCGTGCCGAGCGCGTAGCCGCCTTCCTTGGGATAGACGAACGCGACCGGGAAGCCGGTGTCCGCGAATGCCTTGACGCGGCCGGAACCCCAGACGCCCATCACGGCCTGGCCGTTCTGGAACAGCTCGGTCATCTTGGCGGGGGACGGCTCGTAGGCGACCACGTTCTGGTTGATCTCGTTCTTGAACGCCTCGAAGCCCGGGTCGATGTTGGTCTCGCCGCCGCCGGCCAGCTCGGCCATGGCGATCAGCGCGTGCAGGCCGTAGGTGTTGTTGATCGGCGGCACGACGATCT
This sequence comes from Aquamicrobium sp., assembly GCA_035444225.1. GTDB lineage: Bacteria > Pseudomonadota > Alphaproteobacteria > Rhizobiales > Rhizobiaceae > Aerobium. The sequence goes on from DAOMOI010000046.1 coordinate 2,398, forward strand.
TCTTGCCGTAGGTCGTGGATTTCAGGTCGTTCCACGAGGTCGGCGCCGGCCAGCCGTTCTCCTCGAACACCTTGGTGTTGTAGAATAGGCCGGTGCCGACGAGGCCGAGGCCGACGCCGCGGTTCGACTTGAACTTCATCACCGGGGCGACGTCGTCATAGATCGGTGCCGGGGTCAGCTCGCCGCAGAAACCGAGCGCCACCGCCTGATAGGCCGGGCCGTCGTCGACGATGGCGACGTCGATCTGCTGGTTGCCGCGTTGGGCCTGCAGCTTGGCGAGCGTGTCGGTCGAGTTGCCGGCGACATACTCGATCTTGACATTGGCCTCCTTCTCGAAGGCGGGAATGACGTCCTTGCGCATGGTCTGCTCATAGGAGCCGCCATAACCGGCGATATAGAGCGTCTTCTCCTGGGCAAGGGCAGACGAGCCGACGCCGAGAACGGTGCTGGCGGCCAGAGCAACAATGGTGGCTAGCTTCACGGAACTCCTCCTCATTCGGTGATCGCCGAGATTCGGAGACGCGCCGATGATAGTCAAATCGAATGATTTGTGTAATCCATGTCGAAATGTTATGGATAAGCGAGGAAGGCTCCATGCTCAATCCGCGCCAGATCGAGGCATTCCGCACCGTCATCGTGGCGGGAGGCATCACCGCGGCGGCGCGTGCGCTCAACGTCACCCAGCCGGCGGTGACGCGGCTGATCCACGACCTGCAATACACACTCGGGCTGACGCTGTTCGTGCGGCGCGGCTCGCGGCTGGTGCCGACCGCCGAGGCGCTTTCGCTCTATCGCGAGGTCGAGCGGCAATTCGTCGGGCTGGAGCGCATCGAGAGCGCGGCGCGCAACCTGCGCGAGGGGCGGGCCGGCTCGCTGCGCGTGGCGTCGCTGCCGGCCTTCAGCGTCGGCTTCCTGCCCCGGCTCGTCGGCCGCTATCTCGGCCAGCGGCCCGACCTCGAGATCGCGCTCTACGGCAGCATCTCCTCCCAGGTCGCCGATTGGGTGGCTTCCGGCTTTTGCGAGCTCGGCTTCGCGCAGCTGCCGCTGGAATTTCCGGGCATCGAGATCGAGATGCTGCCGCGCAGGGCCGCGGTCGCGGTGGTGCCCAGCAGCCACCGACTGGCCGGGAAGGCGGTGCTGACGCCGAAGGACCTCGCCGGCGAATCCTTCGTCTCGCTCGAGCAGTCGACGCAGCTTCGCTACCGGATCGACGCGCTGTTCTCGGCGGAAGGGATTCCCTGCAAGACGCGGATCGAGACGCCGCTGTCGATGATCGCCTGCGGCCTGATCTCGGCCGGCGCCGGGGTCAGCCTGGTCGATCCCTACACCGCCGAGGAATTTCGCGGCCGCGGCGTCGAGATCCGTCCTTTCCGTCCGGAGATCATGCTCGACATCGCCACGGTGTGGGGAAGCGGCCGCTCCCGCTCGCCGCTCGCGCTCGACCTCGCCGCCCATGTGCGCGCCGCCGTTGCCGACTTCGCTGCCCGCGCAAGCCCCGCAGCGCGGTAAGGGTGGTTTCCTCCGCGCGGTGCGGCTGCGGCGCGACAGGCATGATTCCTCCTTCGGCTCGATCCCTGCGCGCATCGCCCGGCGACGGGTGGGGACAGGAACAATCGTCGCCCGAATCCGGTTAGGCCACGGTGCATAACGGAGAACGCGACAATGCAAAAGACAACGGCAATTTCGATTCCCGCGCTTGCGCTCGCGCTCGGCCTCTCGGCCCCGGCGCTGGCGCAATCCGTCACCGCCACCACGGACCTGAACGTCCGGGCGGGACCGGGGCCGCAATATCCGGTCGTCGGCGTGATTGCGGCCGGCGAGGGCGCCGAACTCAACGGCTGCCTGGAAAACAGCAAATGGTGCTCGCTCGCCACGGCCGGCGGCGAGGGCTGGGTCTATGCCGACTATGTGAGCGCCGATTTCGGCGGCAACGCGGTGGTGCTCAGCGAGCGGCCGGCCGATTCCGGCGTGGCCGTGGTCGAGCCTCCAGCCACCTCCGAGGGCGCCGGCGCAGGGGCCGTGGCCGGCGGCCTGACCGGGGCGATCGCCGGGGCCGTGGCCGGCGGCCCGGTGGGCGCGGCCGTGGGCGGCGCGGCCGGTATCGTCGGCGGCGCGGCGACCGGATCGCTGATCGACCCGCCGAACGAGGTGCGCGACTACGTGACGACCAACGAGCTCGATCCCGTCTATCTCGACGGCGAGGTGGTCGTCGGCGCCGGCCTGCCCGAGACGGTCGAGCTGCACGAGGTCCCCGACTACGAATATCGCTACGTCTACGTCAACGGGCAGCCGGTGCTGGTCGACGCCACCTCGCGCCGGGTCGTCTATATCGTGCGCTGAGCGTCGCGCGAACAAAAACGCACGGGCCGTGGAACATGCGACCCGCCTGCGCGTTAGATGGGCGTGAACGGCGAGAAACCGAAGATGGAGACATCCAGACGTTTCATCAAAACCGCTCACAAAGGAGCCCGACGAGCTTTGCTCGCCGGGCTCTCCTTTTTGGCGCGGAACAATCGGCCGCGCCGGCGGTTGGTCGAGGCAGAAGAACGAGCCGAGGAGCGACGACCATGGACCCGCGCAGAAAGCCAGACCCGCAGCCGGAGGACGCCACGCGCGAGGAGGGTCCGGGCCTCGAGGAACAGGATTGGGACGCGATCGAAAGCGGCGCGATCACGCCCGACAGCCTGCCGGCGAGCGGCGATCCGCGCCGTGACGCCGAGCCCGACGGCGAGCTGCCGGGCGAGGACGAGGACAATCCCTACCAGAACAGCGACGAGGCGCTGCCCGACGACAGGGAGGAACGGGCGATCGCCCGCGATCCGTCCCGCGAGGGCGGCCGTTTCGACGAGGTGTGAGGCTGCGCCGCGCCGCGTGGATTTCGGCTTGCCCGCGTCTTCTTCTACCTGAGGTTGTTTTATCTGGACAGTACGTCCCACCGTTCGATATGCTGGGATCGCGAGGGTGACGCTGTTTCATGGTGGATCATGGCCGAGCGCCTTTTTTCCGCATTCCCGAATTCCGATCACTCATCCTTTCCCACCCGGTTGCTCAGCGCCCTTCACGCGGTGGACTGGGCTAACTCCCCCGCCGGCGAGATCGGCGACTGGCCGGCCGATTTGCGCTCGACGGTTCGCGCGACGCTGTGCGCCGCCTCGCCGATGGCGGTGCTGATCGGCCGCGAGGGCATCGTCGTCTGCAATGCCGCCGCCCGCGAACTGTTCGGCGACGCCTTCGACACCGCGCAGGGCCGGCCGATCTTCGACGTGCTGCCGCTCGCCGGCAAGTTCTACCGCAAGGTGATCGACGACGCCTATCTCGGCCGCAACGCGCGCCTGCGCGACTATCCCGTCACCTTGCGGCGGGACGGACGGCGGTGCGTCTGCTGGTTCAATCTCGGCATTTCCCCGATCATGGACGATCACGGCGGCGTCGCCGGAACGTGGCTGGTCGGCAGCGAGACGACAGATCACATCCGCACGCGCAAGGCGCTCGACCTCGCCCATGAGCGCATGGAGATCGCGCTGGAGGCGGGCGGCATCGTCGGCACCTGGGATTTCGACGTCGTCTCGCGCAAGGCCGTTATCGACGGCGGCCTCGCGGCGCAATACGGCGTCGCCGAGGCGGACGCCCGCGACGGCCTGCCGATCGAGATGCTGGCGCAGAGCATCCACCCGCAGGAGCGCGCCGACGTGCTGGCGGCGCTCGACGCGGCGGTTTCGTCCGGCCAGCCGCTGCACCGCCGGTTCCGCGCCACCACCGGCGAGGGGCGGCTGCGCTGGTACGTGACGTCCGGCCGCCCGGTCCGCGACGGGCGCGGCGCGATCGTCGCCTTCGCCGGGGTCGTCATCGACATCACCGGCGAGACCGAGGCGGCCGCCGCGCTGCGGCACAGCAACCTGCGCTTCGAAACGCTGGTGGAAGCCATCCCGCAGATCGTCTGGAGCACGGACGCGCAAGGGAGGCACGATTACTTCAACAGCAGGTGGAGCGAGTTCACCGGGGTCGGGGCAGACCGGATCACGCCCGACATGTGGACCGGCATGGTCCACCCCGACGACAGCGAGCGGGTGGCGGCGGCGTGGCGGGAAGCGCTCGCCACCGGCGGCACCTACGACATCGACTATCGCTTCCGCCGCCATGACGGCGTCTATCGCTGGCTGCGTGTCATCGCCATGCCGATGCGCGACTGCGACGGCAACATCCTGCGCTGGTACGGCACGTCGACCGACATCGACGACGCCAAGCAGCTCGACGCCAGCAGGGAGCTGGTCAACCGCGAACTCGACCATCGCATCAAGAACCTGTTCGCGCTGGTCAACGGCCTCGTCGGGCTGGCGGCGCGCGAGGAACCGCGGCTTGCGCCGCTGACCGAGGCGCTGCGGGCGAGGTTGGCTGCGCTCCACCGCGCGCACGAGCTGATCCGCAGCCGCCCCGGCCGGGAGGGCGGTTCCTTCAGGCGCCTGCTCGGCGAATTGCTCGCGCCCTTCCTGCCGCGCGGCGCGGACGGGGTCGAGATCAGCGGCGACGCCTTCGTCAGGGCCGAGGCGGTCACGTCGATGGCGTTCATCTTCCATGAGCTGGCGACCAACACGGCGAAGTACGGCGCGCTCAAGGACATGCGCGGCCGGCTCCGTATCGCCGTCGAGCGGAAAGGGGAGTGGTTCGAGGTCGCATGGGAGGAGCGGTTCGCCGCGGAGGCGCCGGCGCAGCCCGCCGCGTCCGGCTTCGGCTCGAAACTGCTCGACGCCGTGGTCGGGCGGCAGCTTGGCGGCGCGTGGCGGCGGGACTATTCGCCGGATGGGCTGGTCGTCACGCTCCGCCTGCCCGGGTCACTGTTCGGCGAGAAGGGCGGGACCGGGCTTCAGGAGGCCTCGCCCGCCTGAGGCAGATAGAAGATCTTGCCGTTATTGACGACCTTGCGCAGTTCGCCGCGCCGCATCAGCCGGTTGACGTGGGCGAGCGTCTCGGTGAAGGCGAAGCTCATCTGGTGCGGGTCGAGCGGGCGGTGGAACAGCACCGGCACGAGATTGGCGACGGAATGCGGCGCCTGCGCGCAGGCATCGCGGATCCGCTGGCAACGCTCCTCGTGGTGGCGCTCGAGGTCGTGGCAACGCTCGTGCAGGCCGAGGAACGGCCGGCCGTGGCCGGAGAGCACGAGGACGTCGGCGGGCAACTCCTGCCGCATCAGCCGGAGCGAGCGCAGGAAATGGCCGAGCGGGTCGCCGTTCGGCTCGTTGGCGAAGACGCTGACATTGGGCGAGATCCGCTCGATGACCTGATCGGCGGCGAAAAGCAGCCTGTCCCGGTCGTCGTAGAGCATGATCTGCTCGGGCGCGTGCCCGTCGACGGAAATGACGCGGAACTCGCGCTCGCCGATGGTGATCTTGTCGCCCTGGAGCAGCCGCAGGAAGGTCGGCGGCAGGTCGCAGACGCGGCGCAGATACTCGTTGCCCTGGATCGCGACCAGCCCCGCGACCTCCTCGCTCATGCCCTGGCTGACATAGAACTCGAAATAGTGCCTGAGCCCGGTCTCCTGCGGCGCCAGCGACAGGTTCCGGCTGCTCATATAGGCCGTCTGGCTGGTCAGAAGCTCGGCGCCGAACCTTTCGCAGAGCCACCCCGCGAGGCCGATATGGTCGGGGTGGTGATGGGTGACGATCACCTTCGAGATGGGCAGCCCGCGGAATGCGCCGGTGAACAGGTTTTCCCAGGCCGCGCGGGCCTCGGCCGTGTTGATGCCGGTGTCGATGAGCGTCCACGCGTCGTGGTCGCGCACGAGATAGACGTTGACGTGGTCGAGCCGGTAGGGAAGCGGAATCCGCGCCCACAGCACGCCGTCGCGGATCGTCACCGCCTGTCCCGGCTGGGGGATGTCCTGAAACGGGAATGTCAGTCTCGTGTCTGCGTCTTTGCCGGACATGGTGCGCTCGCCAGATTGCCGAAAGGGTCGTCAGGCTTTTGCCCCACAACCGCGCGCGGGGCAAGGAAGCTCGATCGTTTCCGTCACCGCTTCGCCGTCATCCCGGCCAAGGGCGCGCGACGCCCGCCGAACCGGGATCCATCGGCCGCAGGATCGTCGAGCACGGCCCTGTCCTCGCCTCGGCGCAATTCACCGGCGGCGCAACCCGTCGAAGGTCGTGCCTATTCGGCCGCCTCGACGCGGCTGGGAGGGGTGTAGTTGAGGATGGGGCCGAGCCAGCGTTCGACCTCGGCCACCTCCATCCCCTTGCGGACGGCATAGTCCTCGACCTGGTCGCGCTCCACCTTGGCCACGCCGAAATAATAGCTTTCGGGATGGGAAAGATAGAGGCCCGAGACCGACGAGCCCGGCCACATCGCCATGCCCTCGGTCAGCTGCACGCCGGCCTTGGCCTCGGCGTCGAGCAGCCGGAACAGCGTCACCTTCTCGGTGTGGTCGGGCTGGGCCGGATAGCCGGGCGCCGGGCGGATGCCCTGATAGGGCTCGCCGATCAGCTCCTCGGGGGTGAAGGTCTCAGCCGCGGCATAGCCCCACAGTTCCTTGCGCACCTTCTCGTGCATCCGCTCGGCGAAGGCTTCGGCGAAGCGGTCGGCCAGCGCCTTGACCAGAATCGAGGAATAGTCGTCGTTGGCGCGCTCGAAACGCTCGGCGATCGCCACTTCCTCGATGCCGGCGGTGACGACGAAGCCGCCGATCCAGTCCGGCTTGCCGCTCTCCAGCGGCGCGACGAAGTCGGAAAGCGCGACGTTGGCCATGCCCTCGCGCCGGGTGAGCTGCTGGCGCAGGGTGAAGAAGGTGCCCAGCTCGCTCTCGCGGCTGTCGTCGGCGAACAGGCGGATGTCGTCGCCGACCGCGTTGGCCGGCCAGAACCCGACCACGGCGCGCGGCGCGAACCACTTTTCCGCGATGATCTTCTTCAGCATCGCTTGCGCGTCGGCGAAGAGCTGGCGCGCGGCCTCGCCCTGCTTCTCGTCCTCCAGAATCTTCGGGTAGCGTCCCTTCAGCTCCCATGTCTGGAAGAACGGCGTCCAGTCGATATAGGTGGCAAGCTCGGCCAGATCCCAGGTCTCGAACACCTTCGTGCCGGTGAAGGACGGCTTCGGCGGCGTGTAGCCCGCCCAGTCGATGCGGTGCGGGTTGGCGCGCGCGGCCGCCAGCGGCAGGCGCTTTTTCTCGCGCTCGGAACGCTCATGCGCTTCCGTGACCTTCCTGTACTCCGCGCGCAGGTTCTCGATATAGGCCGGCTTCAGGTCCTGCGACAGCAGGCTGGACACCACGCCGACGGCGCGGCTGGCATCCGTCACATAGACGGCCTGGCCGCGTTCGTAGCGCGGATGGATCTTCACCGCCGTGTGGACGCGGCTGGTCGTGGCCCCGCCGATCAGGAGCGGGATGTCGAAGCCCTCGCGCTCCATCTCGGCCGCGACATGGGCCATCTCGTCGAGCGACGGCGTGATCAGGCCGGAAAGGCCGATGATGTCGACCTTCTCGGTGCGCGCCGTTTCCAGGATCTTCGCCGCCGGCACCATGACGCCGAGATCGACGATCTC
>DAOMOI010000047.1:0-9918 GCA_035444225.1 Aquamicrobium sp.
CCTACGTGCCGACGCGCCACGTGTTCCAGAACCTCGGCGACGGCACCTATTTCCACTCCGGCCTGCTCGCCATCCGCGCCGCGGTCGCCGCCAAGGTCAACATCACCTACAAGATCCTGTTCAACGACGCGACGGCGATGACCGGCGGGCAGCGCCACGACGGCACGCTCAACCCGCAGCGCATCACCCACCAAATCCGCGCCGAGGGCGTCGAGCGCATCGCCGTCGTTTCCGACGACATCGAGAAATATGCCGGGCAGGAGCCGTTCGCCGCCAACGTCGCCATCCACCACCGCGACGAGCTGGATGCGGTGCAGCGCGAGCTGCGCGAGGTCGAGGGCGTGTCGGCGATCGTCTACGACCAGACCTGCGCCGCCGAGAAGCGTAGGCGTCGCAAGCGCGATCCCAAGCCGCGCGTCGAGCGCCGCGTCATCATCAACGAACTGGTCTGCGAGGGCTGCGGCGACTGCTCGAGGAAGTCGAACTGCCTCTCCGTCACCCCGGTCGAAACCGAGTTCGGCCGCAAGCGGCGCATCGACCAGTCGTCGTGCAACGAGGATCTTTCCTGCGTGAAGGGCTTCTGCCCGTCCTTCGTCACCGTCGAGGGCGTGAAGCCGCGCCGGCCGAAGAACGTCGATCCGGCCGCCATCGCGGCGCGCCCCATCGCCGAGCCGGCGCCGCCTGCGCTCGACCGGCCGTGGAACGTGCTCGTCACCGGCATCGGCGGCACCGGCGTCATCACCATCGGCGCGCTGCTGGCGATGGCCGCGCATCTGGAGGGCAAGGGCTGCTCCACCCTCGACATGGCCGGCATGGCGCAGAAGGGCGGCCCGGTGACGACGCATCTGCGCTTCGCGCCCCGGCCCGACGACCTCCACGCCGTGCGCATCTCGACCGGCGCGGCCGATCTGGTGCTGGGCTGCGACCTCGTCGTCGCGGCCGGCAAGGAGGCGCTCTCCGTCATGGCGAAGGGCGCGACCCACGTGGTGCTGAATTCGCAGGAGACGATCACCGGCGCCTTCATCCGCGATCCCGACTTCAAGGTGCAGGGCCTCGGCCTCGCCGACATCGTCCGCGACGTGGCGGGCAGCGAACAGGTCGAGACCGTGGCCGCGACCCAGTTCGCCACCGGCCTCTTGGGCGATTCCATCGCCACCAACCTGTTCATGGTCGGCTATGCCTGGCAGCGCGGGCTGATCCCGGTCGCCTCCGCCAGCATCGACCGCGCCATCGAGCTGAACGGCGCGGCGGTCGAGTTGAACCGCACCGCCTTCCGTCTCGGCCGGCTCGCCGCCGCCGATCCCGCCGCCATCGAGACGCTGCTGCCGAAGCGGCCGGAGGCCGCATCCGGCCCGCAGTCGCTCGACGAGATCGTCGCCCGCCGCGTGGCCTTCCTCACCGGCTACCAGAACGCGCGCTACGCCGCCCGCTATGCCGGTTTCGTCGACGAGGTGCGCCGCCGCGAGGAGGCGGCGACGGGGGCGGAAGGGCCGCTGGCGGAGGCGGTCGCCCGCTACCTGTTCAAGCTCATGGCCTACAAGGACGAGTACGAGGTGGCACGGCTCTACACGGACGGCACCTTCCGCCGCCAGATGGCTGAGACTTTCGACGGTAAGGGAAAGCTTACGTTCCACTTGTCGCCTCCGCTGCTTGCGCGCAAGGACCCCGCCACCGGCGAGCCGGCCAAGATGAGCTTCGGCCCGTGGATGCTGAAAGCCTTCGGCGTGCTGGCGAAGTTCAGGGGGCTGCGCGGCACCGCGCTCGACCCGTTCGGCTATACTGTCGAGCGCCGCGCAGAGCGGGCGCTGATCGAGGAATACCGCGCCCATGTCGAGAGGGCGCTGGCGACCCTGACGCCCGCCACCCACGCAAGCGTCGTGGCCGTGGCCGAAGTGCCCGAGCACATCCGTGGCTACGGCCCCATCAAGGAGCGCAGCATCGAGCAGGCCCGCCGCGCATGGCGCGAGATGGAGGACGGCGCGGGCCGGCCGCCCCTCGCCATGGCCGCGGAATAGGCCGCCCGGCGCACCGGCGGCTCGTCGGGAAAGCGGGGAGGAAAAAGAATACAGGGCTGCGGGAACACAAGCGTGAAAAAGTGTATTCACATATGCTGTTAGATATGTCTACATAACTCCGCCAACGGAGGAAGCACGGCGAAAGCGCCGGTGCGCAAAAATGGGAGATTCCACGTGCGAAAGCTCATCGTCACGGCCGCGCTGCTCGCGGCCACGTCCATCGTCGCGCAGGCCGCCGACGTCACCATCGGCGCGGTCCTGCCGCTTTCCGGCGCCAGCGCCACCATCGGCGACGACCAGCGCCGCGGCATCGAGCTGGCGGTGGAGGAGGTCAACGCCGCCGGCGGCGTCCTCGGCGGCAAGCTCAACGTCATCGTCGAGGATTCCGGCGGCCGCGCGCCCTCGGCGCTCGACGCGGCCAAGAAGCTCGTCACCGTCGACAACGTTCCGGCGGTCATCGGCGAGTATTCCTCGGGCATCACCATTCCCGTCGGCCAGTATCTGGTGCAGGAGAAGCGCGTCCACCTCAACATCGGCTCGTCCTCGGGCCTCGTGCGCCAGCTCGGCGAGGGCTCGTTCAGCCTGATCGGCCTCGACAACGTCTCGTCCGGCTTCGCCGCGCAGGACGTGATCGACAATGGCTGGAAGAAGGCGGCGGTGATCGCGCCGAACAACGCCTTCGGCCAGGGCGTCGTCACGCAGTTCGAGAAGGCGTTCACCGCGCTCGGCGGGGAGATCACGACGGCGATCCTCTACACCGAGGGCCAGACCACCTATCGTCGCGAATTGCAGCAGCTCGAGCGCGGCGCGCCCGACGTCTACGTCTATTCGGCCTATGGCCGCGAGGCGGCGACCATCAGCCGCGAGGCATTCGAGCTCGGCATCGGCGCCGGCTCCAGCCCCTGGTACGCCATCTATCTGTCGATGTGCACCTCCGATTCCGACCCGCGCTTCATCCAGGGCCAGGTCGGCATGGACCTGAACAATATCGGCGCCAACGGTCAGGCCTATGCCGACGCCTATCAGGCCAAGTATGGCGAGGGCTTCCGCTCCAGCTTCAACGGCTACGGCTACGACGCGGTCAAGATGCTCGTCGCGGCGATCGAGAAGGCCGGCTCGGCCGAACCCGCCGCGATCTCGGCCGCGCTCGTCGAAGTCGGCGCCGACTATGAGGGCGCCACCGGCCCGATCGTCTTCGACGCCGACGGCCAACGCTCGAAGCAACCCTACGAGAAGCTGAAGATCGACGACGGCATCAAGCCGCGCTGACCGGAGGCGGAAGCGGGCGGCGCCGCGCCGCCCGTTTCCGTGAACACCCCAGAGAGAACGTATGATCCAGTTCGTCATAGACGTCGTCATCAGGTCGGTGGACCTGGCTCTGATCGCGATCGGCCTGAGCAGCGTCTATTCGCTGATCCGGTTTCCCAACGTCACGCTCGTCCAGTACGCCACCACCGGCGCGCTGGTCGCGCTCGGCCTCCAGATGCTCGGCCTGCCGTTGATCGTCGCCGGTCTTCTCGCCTGCGTTTTCGTCGGCGCGGTCGCGGTGGTGCTCAACGTGCTGATCTTCGAGCGGCTTCTCACCGCCGGCTCGGCCATCGCCATGATCGGCTCGCTGGCGCTCAGCATGGTCTTTTCCGCCGTCTTCCTCGTCACCGCCGGGCCGCGCCCGCAGCGTTTCGAGCTGGACCTGAACCCGCCGATCCGCTTTCTCGGCGCGCGCTTCACCGACCACCAGCTGATCTCCGTCGTCATCAGCGCGCTCGCCATCGCCGCCTTCGCGCTGATCCTGTTCCGCACCGATCTCGGCCGCTGCATGCGCGCCACCGCCACCAACCCGGTGCTGGCGCGCGGCACCGGCATCAACACGCGCCGCGTCACCAATGTCGTCGTCTTCCTGTCCGGCATCATGGCGGCGCTGGGCGGCATCGGCATCTCGGTCAAGGGCGAGATGAGCGCGCATCTCGGTATGGAGATGCTGCTGCCGATCTTCGCGGCGGCCATCCTCGGCGGCCTCGGCAATGCGCTCGGCGCCGCGCTTGGCGCGGTCGTCATCGCCGTCGCCGAAACGCTGGTCACCAATGTCAATTTCGGGCCGCTGGTCGGTGAGTCCTTCCTGTTCGTGCCCGCCGCCTACGCCACCGCGGCCTCGTTCCTGCTCCTAGTGATCGTCCTTCTGGTGCGGCCGCACGGCCTGTTCGTCAGCGAGGTGAAGCGTGTTTGAGTTCCTGCTCCATGTCGCCATCATGGCCTGCCTCTACGGCATGCTGGCGCTCAGCCTCAATCTGCAGGTCGGCTTCGCCGGTCTGATCAATTTCGGCCAGATCATCCTGTTCGGGGCCGGCACCTACGGCGCCGCGCTCGCCTTCGCCAACGGCTTCGGCCCGGTCGCGGGGCTGGCGCTCGGCGTCGCCTTCTCCACGGCCATCGCCGTCGCCTTCGCCCAGCTCGGCCGCAATCTCGGCGCCGACTACTGGGGCATCGCCACGCTCGCGGTCGCCGAGGTGCTGCGCATCCTCATCACCAACGAGGTCGACCTGACCGGCGGCGCGCAGGGCATCGCCGGCATCCCGCTGATCTTCGGCGACTGGCCGCGCCCGGTCGGCCCGCTGATGACGCTGGGTCTCTGCCTCGTCATCCTGCTTGCCGCCTGGTGGTTCTGCCGTCGGCTGACCGAAAGCCGCTTCGGCCTCGCGCTGAAGCTGATCCGCGAGGAGCCGATGCTGGCGCTGTCGCTCGGCTACGATTTGAACGCCGCGCGCACCGCCACCCTCGTCGTCGCCGGGGCGATGGCGGCGCTGTCGGGCTTCGTCTTCGCCCATTACGTCACCTTCGTCGGGCCGGACCAGCTCGTCGCCGCCGAGACCTTCCTGATCTGGGCGATGGTCATCATCGGCGGTTCGGGCAACCATCTCGGCGCCATCGTCGGCGCGATCCTGATGCAGTTCCTGTTTGCCTTCGTGCCCTTCGTCAAGGACGCGTTCGGCGCGCCGGCCGAATATGTCGCCGCGATGCGGCTGACGCTGGTGGGCGGCGGGCTGCTCGTCTTCCTGATGTGGCGCACGCAGGGCCTGATCCCCGAACGCATCGGCGACGCACGGCCCGCGCCGGCGACGGGACGGCCGGCGGCGGCGCGCATGGTGGAGAAGCACAATGGCTGAGATGGCGGCTGAAACGGTTCTTCAGGGAACGGGCATCGCCAAGGCGTTCGGCGCGCACCAGGTGCTCTCCGACGTGCGCTTTCGCGTCGCCGATGGCGAGATCGTCGGCCTGCTCGGCCCCAACGGCTCGGGCAAGTCGACGCTGCTCAACATCGTCTCCGGCTTCTCGCGCGCCGATGCCGGCGAGATCCGCTTCCGCGGCAACGCCCTGTCGGGCCTCGCCGCCCACGACATCGCCCGGCGCGGGCTGGTGCGCACCTTCCAGCTGCCGTCGATGCCGACCCGCATGAGCGTGCGCCAGGTGCTCGCCGCCGGCTCGCGCGAGGGCGCGGGGCTTGTGGAGGCCTTCCTGCGCCGCCCGGCCGACGACCCCGAGGTCGAGACGCTGCTCGACCAGTTCGCCCTCTCGGCCGTCGCCCACCAGCCGGCCAGTTCGCTCTCCGGCGGGCAGAAGAAGCTGCTGTCCATCGCGCTGGCGCTGCGCACACGTCCGTCGCTTCTATGCCTCGACGAGCCGACCGCCGGCGTCCACCCGCAGCTGCGCAGCCGCATGGTCGAGCTGCTGCGCGCCTTCAACGCCCGCGGCGTCGCCATGCTGGTGGTGGAGCACGACATGCACTTCATCCGCGAATTGTGCAGCCGCTGCATCGTGCTCGATCGCGGCGAGATCATCGCCGACTGCCCGCCCGCTCAACTGGCCGAGAACGAGCGCGTGGTCGAAGCCTATCTCGGCAAGTCCGTCGAACGACCGAAGGTGCTGTCATGATCCGGGTAGACAAGGTCCGTGCCGGCTACGGCGACGGCCCCGACATTCTCCAGGGCATCGATCTCGCCGCCGCCGGCGGCGAGATCGTCACCATCCTCGGCCCCAATGGCTGCGGCAAGTCCACGCTGTTGAAGTGCATCGCCGGCTACGTGAAGCCGCGCGGCGGCAGGGTCGAGATCGAGGGCCGCGACGTCACCGCCATGCCGGTGCACGAGCGCATCCGCCATCAGGGCATGGGCTTCGTGCCGCAGACCGACAACGTCTTCGCGACGCTGACGGTGGCCGACAACATCCTCCTCGGCGCGCGCCATCTCGCGGCGCAGGAGCGCAATGCGCGCTATGCCGCGCTGATGCGCGAATATCCGATGCTGGCCTCCAAGCAGGAGCGCAAGGCGTCCGCGCTGTCGGGCGGCGAGCGGCAGATATTGTCGCTGGCGCGCGCGCTGATCTCCGGCCCGCGCGTCCTCCTGCTCGACGAGCCCTCGGCCGGCCTGTCGCCGGCGATGATGCACGACGTCTTCGCCGCCATCGCCGCCATTCGCGACCGCACCGGCATGTGCATCGTCATGGTCGAGCAGAACGCCTTCGAGGCGCTCGGCGTCGCCGACCGCGCCTATGTGCTGTCGCTCGGCAAGGTCGCCATCGAGGGCAGGGCGGCCGACCTCCTGGCCGACCCGGCCATGCGCCACCTCTATCTCGGCGGCGAGCCGCCGGCCGAGGACGCGGCCTGATCGCGATCCGCCGCCTCACATTCCGGGAAGGAACATCATGACCATCGCTGCAAGGCCGGCCGCGCCGGCGGACCTGATCTCGAACATCGAGCACATCGCCTTCGACACCGACGCCGGCGTCGGCACGCTGGCCAATATCGGCCTTCTGGTGCTGCAGACCGACCAGACCATCGAGGACGAGTTCCGCCTCGCGCTGCCGGACGGCGTCGCGCTCTATGGCGCGCGCCTGCCGTCGCCGGTCGAGATCACGCCGGACAATCTGCGCAGGATGGAGGCCGACATTCCGGGCGCCGTGCGGCTTCTGCCCGACGTCGCCTTCGGCGCCATCGGCTTCGGCTGCACCTCGGGCGCGCTGGTCATCGGCGAGGCCGCCGTGGCCGAGCGTGTGCGCGAGGTGATGCCGGGCGTCAAGGTGACGGACCCGGTCACCGCCGCCGTCGCCGCCTTTTCGGCGCTGGGCAGGAAGCGCGTCGCGCTGCTGACGCCCTATATCGCCACCATCAACCATTCGTTGCGCGCCGCCTTCATCGAGCGCGGGCTGGAGATCCCGGTGATGGGCTCGTTCAACGAGGCCGACGACAACCGCGTCGCCCGCATCACCCCTGACTCCATCGAAAGGGCGATCATGGAGGTCGGCGCGTCGGATGCCTGCGAGGCGGTGTTCATCTCCTGCACCAGCCTGCGCGTCGCCCGCATCGCCGAGAAGGTCGAGGCGAAGCTCGGCAAGCCCGTCACTTCCAGCAACCACGCCATGGCGTGGCACCTGCTGCGACTGGCCGGCTACACGCAAACGATAGACGGCCTCGGCGCGCTCTACCGGACGCAGATCGGGGAAGCCGGCCGCGCCGGATGAACGGGCTCGAAGCCGTGGCTGGCCATTGCTGGCCCCGGCTTCAGCTCCCGCACATCCAGATTACTTCGGCGGCGTTGTTTGGTAGCGCGACTAGCGCCTGCGTCGGGTCGGCCAGGCTTGCCAACGTCCAGGCGCAGAGCTGCCATGGCGGCGCGGCCGCGTCGAAGGTCTTCGAAGGAAGGATTCATGGGCGCGCGATCGTCGGCGTCAATCGCTCGCTGGAGAAAGCCGGTTCCGAGGGCGCGCTACCCTTACGGGCCATCGCCTTGCATCCGGGCGGCCTCGGATCGCAAGCTGTCTGGCGCGCCCAGCACGGTGCGGTTGAAGGCGATGCGCTTCCACCAGTAGTGCAGGCCGACCGCGTCGGTCAGGCCGACGGCGCCGTGGACTTCGATCGCGCGGCGCGCGACGAAGCTGCCGACATCGTCGAGGTGCGACTTGGCCAGGATCGCCTGCAATGCCGATTGTGCCGGCTCATGATCAAAGCACCAAGCTGCGTAGGAGACGAGCGCGCGGCTGGATTCGACCGCGGCGGCCATTTCCGCGCACAGGTGCTTGATGGCCTGGAACGATCCGACCGGGCGCCCGAATTGCTTCCGGTTGAGCGAAAAGGCAACGGCGCTGTGCAGCATGTGACCGCTGGCCCCGAGCGTGTCGGCCGCCGTCACGATCCTCGCCGCCGCGACCAGCCGATCCCGCAGGGTGTGGTCTCCGAGAAGCGCGGCCGGCGTGGCGTCGAGATGAAGCGTCGCGATCGGGCGCCCGGCGTCGAGCGAGCGCTGGGGCCGGAGCTCGAACGCGGCGGTATCGGCGCGGACGAGGTGGACGGCCCCGTCCTGATCGGTGACGAGCATCGCCGCGACATCCTGGGCCTCGATGGCGTGTTTCGAGATACCGGAGAGCGCGCCGGAACTGGATGTTATCGTATGATTGTTGCTATTCCCGTCCGGCGACAAGGCCAGCCCGATCCTTATGGTCCCGGCGGCCAACTGACCGAGACTATCGGAAAGGGGAGGGGCGACGGCCCTCAGGGCGATGGGCGCCAGAACGGCGGCGCCGAGGAAGGGCACGGGCGCGGCGAAAGCCCCCAGCTCCTCCGCGACCGCGGCGGCATCGACAAGGCTCATTCCCGAGCCCCCGTCCTGTGCGGGAACGAGGAGCCCCTGAAAGCCGGCATCCGCCCATTCGCGCAGCAGCGCGGTGCACGAACCCGGCCCCTGCCGCACCCCGTCGAGATCGAGGGCATGGGTCAATAGCGAGCGCGCGCTGTCGCGAACCAGCACGTTTTCTTCGGTCGGAACGAAGGGCAGCGTAGCAAGTAGCCCCCGTTTTCAGGGTCGCATGCAGGAGCCAATGGACATCGCGCCTCTGAGTAGCGTGTCAATAGATCAGCTAATTGCGTCGAGAGTGAAGGAATTCCGTGAGAAAGATACAGCGATCCCACCTGTTGGATCAAATTCCTTCAAGCATATATTCTCCGTTTTGAATGAAAATCTAAGAGATTCTCTTAAATTTTCAGGGGATTTTTCGTTGTGGATATACGAGAATGCGCAAGGCAGCAGAGATGAGCAGCATCTTGATCAGTTGTTTGAGATTTGGCTAGCAGATCAAAGCGAGCAATATTCGACCGCTATCAGCGTTCCCCCTCGGGCCTGGAAGCTTTTTGATGATATTTGCGAAAGGGGAGGGTCGATAAGACCGTCTGATTATGAGGATTTTGGATTTAATTCGTCTCAGAACATGCGTGGGCAGGTCGCAAAACTTGAACAAGCTGACTTAGTAATTTCGGAAATCGATGAGACAGATCATCGGAGGAAAACAATTTCTGTTATGGCGAAGGGGTGGCTCCTGAGGCATCACCGAACAGGTTATGCACGGAATGGGACGGCATCGTGATTATTTGGTGCATTGCCTCGCGTATCACAGCGACGCCGCGATTTCACGCCGCAGCAAATCCGCAAGTTGGTAACCTGCGTGTAACCGAGCCCTCTCGGACCGCTTCCGCGTCTCGCAATTTCAACCGCCCTGAAAACACAAAAGCCGCGGCGAACCGCGGCTTTGGACAGTCTTGAAACTGGAGCGGGCGAAGGGATTCGAACCCTCGACCCCAACCTTGGCAACCCGTCCGGGCAGTTTTCGCTCCAGCAAGTATTAAACCGCAAAACTACGAAAAATCCCTATACCTCAATAGCTTACGTTGACACTGCTTTCCGCGTCCATACGCTGGAATCGCCGTGGGTTTCCGTTCTGCTGCTTCCCCCCTGCTTCCCCGGCCATGCTGCACCTGCGCGGGGAAGCAGATTTGGCGGGTCTCGCGCGCCTCCTCCTTAGCGGCCGGCGAACGAAAAGGAAGGCGAGATCTGAAGGAGTTTTATGATGCCGAAGTTGACCA
>DAOMOI010000048.1:0-9787 GCA_035444225.1 Aquamicrobium sp.
CATGGAGCGCATGCTCTATGCCGACCGCATCTCCTCGGCCGAGCGGGTCGCGGGACTGGCGGGCGGCGGCGCACTGGTCAAGGCATTCGCCGCCGTCACCCGCAACGAGAAGAATGCCAAAAGCCTGATGGCCGCGGTGCCCAAGGCTCAGCGCGGGGCGGCGTGGACCTTCGCGGAATCGCGGCGGCTGCGCCGGGCCGAGAAGCATCGCGAGGCCGCCGCCGTCATGCTGAAGGCGCCGAAGGACGCCGCCTCGCTGGTCGATCCCGACGCATGGTGTGTCGAGCGGCGGGTGTTGTCGCGCGAGCTGCTCGACCTCGGCGACGCGAAGACCGCCTATCAGCTCGCCGCCGCGCATGCCGCCGAAAGCCCGACGCTGGCGGTGGACGCCGAGTTCCATGCCGGCTGGTATGCCTTCCGCGGCGTCGGCGACGCCAGGACCGGCGCGCGCCACTTCGCCCGCATCGCCGAGATCGCCGACGGGCCGATCTCGCTGTCGCGCGCCTATTACTGGCTCGGCCGCGCGGCCGAGGCCGGCGGGCCGGGCAATGCGCGCCAGTATTACGAGCGCGCGGCGCAATACGGCACCGCCTTCTACGGCCAGCTCGCCGCCGCCAAGCTCGGCCGCAGCACGATCCCGGCCGCCTACCCGTCGCCTTCGGAGACCGACCGGCGCAATTTCGAGAACCGGCAGGCGGTGCAGGCGATCCGCCGGCTGGAGCAGGCCGGCCATGGTCGCCGCGCCGAGGCGCTTTATCGCGCGCTGGCGCAGGAACTGCCCAGCGTCGGCGAGCTGGCGCTTCTGGCCGTCGCGGCCGAGCGGCAGGGCAACCATTTCCTGGCGCTGCGCGTCGGCAAATGGGCGGCCGCGCGCGGCCTGCCCGTGGGCGCGCTGTCGCACCCGACCGGAGCGATCCCCGCCAACGCCAACATCTCCGGCTCGGGCAAGGCGCTGGCCTATGCCATCGCCCGGCAGGAAAGCGAGTTCAACGCCGGCGCGCGCTCGGGCGCGGGCGCGCTCGGCCTGCTCCAGCTGATGCCCGGCACGGCGAAGGAAGTGGCGAAGAAGGCCGGCCTTTCCTACTCGCAGGGCAAGCTGACCAGCGACCCCGGCTACAACGCCACGCTCGGCGCGCATTATCTCTCCGAGCAGCTCGGGCGCTTCTCCGGCTCCTACGTGCTGACCTTCGCCGGCTACAATGCTGGCCCGCGCCGCGCCCAGGAATGGGCCGACCGCTACGGCGACCCGCGCGGCAAGTCGGTCGAGCACGTGGTAGACTGGATCGAGCGCATCCCCTTCACCGAGACGCGCAGCTACGTGCAGCGGGTGATGGAGAACTATCAGGTCTACAAGATGCGGCTGACGGGCCGCATGGACATCGCCGCCGACCTCGTCAACGGCCGCTGAGGCTCAGATCGCCGTGGTCATGCGGTATCCCGGCGCGTAGGTCAGCGTCACCGCGGTGATCGGCACCGCACCGGCCCATGTGGTGCGCTCGACCCTGAACAGCGCCGCGCCCACGGAGCAACCCAGAAGCGCGGCCAGCCGCGCGTCGGCCGGCAGCGCGAAGAAGGCGATGCTCCCGCCCGAGAGGGTGACGTTCTGCACCAGCCATTCATTGGCGCTGAGGCCGGAGAAATCGGCCTCGCCCAGCGTCGGCACCGCCTGCGGGTTGATCCAGCGATCCTCGACGCAGAAGGGCGCGCCATCGGCCAGATGCAGCGCCGCGACATGGACGAGCCGCGTTCGCGCCGGCAGGCGCAGCATCGCCGTCACCCCGGCGGGCGCCTCGGCCTCCTTCCGTTCCAGCAGCCGGTAGCCATGGGCGGCCCCCCGCCCCTCGACGTCGTGGCGGATGATCGGGATGTCGAAGGTGGCCTTGCGCACCGGGTTGAGCGCGACGCGCGTGCCGGCCTTGCGGCGGCGCTCGAGAAAGCCGGCGGCCGCCAGCTCGCGCAGCGCGCGGTTGACCGTGGCGCGGGCGCAGCCCAACTCCTCGGCGAGCGCGGCCTCGTGCGGGATCATCTCACCCGGCTTCCACTCGCGCTCGCGGATGCGGCGCAATGCCTCATTCTGGATCGTCTGCCACGTGACCGGCTGGGCCATTTTCTCGGCTTTCCACAGACTGGAACGATAGCCCGCCCCCACCGTCAGGGCCACGCGGCGAGCGTTTCGCGCAGTCTTTCGTTGACAGGGCAGGCACCACCAAATATGTGCATACATAACTCCACATCTTGAACCGAGGCAAGGTGCGGGTCAAAATCGGCGGAAAAACCCGCCGGAGGGCGCATGAGGGGCGCGATCGCGGCCACGAGAAGAACCGGAAGGCCCGCGCGATGTAAAGCGGGAAAAACCGGCAAGGCGCGCGCGACGGTATGGAGAGTACCGGCCGGGGAACGGGAGCGGCCGGCCGGGAACGACGCAAATCACAACGGGAGACGACATCATGAAAAGACGTGAATTCCTTGCCGGAGCGGGCGTCGCGGCGGCAACAACGGCCGCGCTGGCAACGCCGGCCATCGCCCAGGACGTGCGGCGCTGGCGCATGGTCAGCGCCTGGCCGCGCAACCTGCCCGGCCCCGGCATCGCCGCGCAGATGCTGGCCGACCGCATCACCGCGCTGTCGGGCGGGCGCATCGTCGTCGAGCTGTTCGGCGCCAACGAGATCGTGCCGGGACCCGGCGTGTTCGACGCCGTCGCCGAAGGCACGGCCGAGCTTTACCACGCGGTGCCGTCCTATTGGGGCTCGAAGTCCAAGGGCATCCTGCTGTTCTGCTCGCAGCCGCTCGGCCTCGGCGCCATCGAGCAGATCGGCTGGCTCAACCATGGCGGCGGCCAGGCGCTCTATGACGAGATGTATGGCCGCTTCGGCCTGAAGCCGTTCCTGTGCGGCAATTCCGGGCCGCAATGGGCCGGCTGGTTCCGCAACGAGATCCACACCGTCGACGATCTGCGCGGCCTGAAATACCGCACCACGGGCCTCAACTCCGAGGTCTGCACCAAGCTCGGCATGGCCGTCGAGGCGATCCCCGGCGCGGCCATGTTCCAGGCGCTGCAATCCGGCGCGCTCGACGCCGGCGAGTTCATCGGCCCGTGGTCGGATTCGGCGCTCGGCTTCCAGCAGGTCGCCAAGAACTACTATGCGCCCGGCGTCGGCGAGCCGGGCTCGGCCGAGGAATGCGGCATCAACCTCAAGGTCTACGAGGAATTGCCGGAAGACCTCCAGCAGGTTGTCGCCTATGCCTGCGAGAGCCTCTACAACCCGGTGCTGACCGAGTACAACACCAAGCACGCGCTGGCGCTGCGCGAGATGGTCAAGGACCATGGCGTGGTCGTGCGCAAGCTGCCGGACGAGATCATCGTCGCCATGGGCAACGCCATGGGCGAGGTGATCTCGGAGTTGCGCCAGGACAGCGACGAGCTGGTGCGCCGCATCACCGAGAGCTTCCTCGAATACCGCAAGCTGATGCTGGAATACATGCCGCATGCCGAGAGCGGGCAGATGATCGCCCGCGGCCTCGATTACGACTACGGCGACAAGTGACGGACCGGGGCCGGGAGGGAAAACCTTCCCGGCCCCTCTTTCGAGGGATGCTTCGCGAAGGGGACAATCGCAGGTGACGAAGCTCGCCGACAGGCTCGACCTCATCAACCGCGCCGTGGGCGCGCTGACCATGTGGCTGGCGCTGGCCATGGTGCTGCTCCAGTTCGGCATCGTGCTCCTGCGCTATGTCTTCGGCATCAGCTACATCTTCCTCGGCGAGGGCGTGATCTACCTGCACGCCGCGCTGTTCATGCTGGGCGCCGGCTACACGCTGTGGGCGGGCGGGCATGTGCGCGTCGACATCTTCTATGCCAAATTCGGCCCGCGCGGCCGCGCGGCAATCGACATATTCGGCCATCTGGCGCTGCTGGCGCCGTCGCTGATCGTGCTGCTGATCTATTCCTGGCCGATGGTGTCGCGCTCGTGGGCGATCCTCGAAGGGCCGGTCGCGGTCGGCGGCATCCCCGCCTCCTTCCTGCTGAAATCGCTGGTTCCGGTGTTCTGCGTCCTGCTGCTCATCCAGGGCTTCTCGGCGCTGATCCGCGACCTGATCCGTTTCAAGGACGCCGCGCCATGAGCCTGCCGCTCGACCTCCTGATGTTCGCGGCGCTGATCGCGTTCATCCTGCTCGGCTACCCGGTCGCCTTCACCATCTCGGGCGTGGCCACCGCGTTCGCCCTGATCGGCTGGATGACGGGCGATTTCTCGCTCGGCCTGATGGGCGCGCTCGGGCAACGCTTCTTCGCCGTGCTGACCAACCCGGTGCTGACCGCAATTCCGCTCTTCGTGCTGATGGGCGTGGTGCTGGAGAAGAGCCGCATCGCCGAGGACCTGCTCGAGACCATGGGCCGCCTGTTCGGCCCGATGCGCGGCGGCCTCGGCATCTCGGTCATCCTCGTCGGCGCGCTGCTCGCGGCCTCCACCGGCATCGTCGGCGCGACCGTGGTGGCGATGGGCATGATCGCGCTGCCGGCCATGCTGCGCAACGGTTACAGCCCGACGCTGGCCTCGGGCATGGTCTGTACCGCCGGCACGCTCGGCCAGATCATCCCGCCCTCGACGCTGCTCATCATCCTCGCCGACGTGATGTCGAGCGCCTTCCAGCAGGCGCAGTACAAGCAGGGCAAGTTCTCGATCGAGACCGTCTCCGTCGGCCACACCTTCGCCGCGGCGCTGATGCCGGGCCTGATGCTGGTCGTGATCTATCTCGTCTATCTGCTCGTCGTCGCCTGGCTGCGGCCGCAGGCCGCCCCCGCCATGCGCGAGGCGACGGAGGCGCCGACGCGCATGGCCATCGCCGGCGCCATCGTGCCGCCGGTGCTGCTGATCTTCGCCGTGCTCGGCGCGATCCTCGCCGGCATCGCCTCGCCCAACGAGGCGGCGTCCGTGGGCGCGGTCGGCGCGATCCTGCTCGCCGGACGCCGGCAGGGCGCGTCGCGCAGCCTGGTCCTGGCCGGCGCCGTCGCCCTCGTCGCGCTCGCCATCGCAGCGGGACTCGCGCCCGTGCGCATCCAGCGCAGCGACGCCGGGGCCATGACCTATGCGCTCGCCGGCATCTACACCTTCCTCGCCATCGTCGGACTGGTCGCGATCTTCGTCTCGCTCAAGGCGCTGCTCCGGCGCGGGATGGCGATCCCCGCCCTCGTCCACACCATGACGCTGACCTCGATGATCTTCGCCACCATCCTGATGGCGTCGTTCTTCTCGCTCGTCTTCGTCGGGCTGGGCGGCGAGCATCGCGTGGCCGAGATCATCGAGGCGCTGCCGGGCGGCGCGACCGGCGCCCTGCTCTTCGCCATGGCGCTGATCTTCATCCTCGGCTTCTTCCTCGACTTCGTCGAGATCTCGGTGATCCTGCTGCCGCTGATCGTGCCGCCGCTGATCATGCTGGGCCACGACCCGATCTGGCTCGCGGTGCTGATCGCGGTCAACCTCCAGACCTCGTTCCTGACGCCGCCCTTCGGCTTCTCGCTGTTCTACCTGCGCAGCGCGGCCCCGCCGGAAGTGACGACGGGCATGATCTATCGCGGCGTCGCGCCCTTCATCGGCCTGCAGATACTCGCCATGGCGCTGATCTGGATCTTCCCGGCGATCGCCACCTGGCTGCCGCGCGCGGTGTTTTAGGGCAGGCGCGGCGCTTCAACAGCGCCGCGCCTTGTGCTCTATCGGTGGGCGATCCGATTCCCGCATGGAGCGACGCCCATGAACCGCACGCTTGCCGCCTTCCTCACCGTCGCGATCATGAGCGGCCTGCTCGCCGCGCTCTCCATCGCGCTCAGGCTCAAGGGCTACGGCTTCGGCGATCTCGGCCTGGTCCGGCTCGACGCCATCGCCAATGCCGCGACCTTCATTCCGCTGGCGGCGCTCTACGCCTTCGCGGGCGCGCTGATGATGATCCTGCCGCTGCGCGCCGCCGGCTTCATCCATGCCAGCGCGGCGACGCCGCTCTATTCGGCGGCGCTGGTGCTCTTGGCCACAATCGTCGGCGTGCAGGCGGCGCGCTTCGCCTTCGGCAACCGCGATGCGCTCATGGTGCTCATAGACTGGCGGTTCGCGTTCGCGGCGGCGATCGTCGGCGCGCATCTGGCCATGAACGAGCTGCGCCGCAACGTGCTGCTGCGCACCGTGTCCTTCATCGTCTTCGTCGCGGCGGCGCTGGCCTGCCTCTACTGGACGTTCAGGCTTTAGGGCAGGCTTTAATCGACTTCAGGTCGTCTGCACGGCGCGCTTGCGGCGCGGACGACGGGTGGTTTCCTCCTTCGCCTGCGGCCGCTCGTAGCGGACGCCGGGAAAGATGATGACGGTCGCCGTGCCGGCGGGCACGGGCTTCCGCGCGTGGCCGCGCCGCGGGATGACGAAGGGAAGAATGGTAGCCATGGCTGCGCTCGTTTCAGGTTTCGATCGGAGCAGGACGCTACGCCTCCGTGACCATAACGCGCAGCATAGAGTTAACAGGCCGTTAGCGAATTCGCTCTAGGTTTAGCCATGTGAGGCTTCCGCCGGCGGCAAGCGGGCGGGGTCCCGGGTTTCGAGTCGGTGAGTTCCAGTCAGGCGTTTTCGTGTTTCGATCGGGTTTTACCAGTTCTTCGTCCTATCGCGCCGCGAGCAAGGCCGACCGCCTGCTGCGCGCCGCCGTCACCGCCTTCTGCGACAATGCCCGCCCGACCCGCCGCGACGCGGCCCAGCTCGACGATCTTGCCGGGCCGCTTCTGGCCTGCGCCTCCGAGGAGACTCTGCGCTTCGCGGCCGCCGCGCTTTCGGAGACGCCGCACGCGCCCCCTGCCCTCGTGCGCCGGCTGGCCGACATGCCGGTCGAGATTTCCGCGCCGCTTCTGCTGCGCTCGCCGGTGCTGACGCCGATCGACCTTCTCGCCCTCGTCGCCCGCCACGGCGTGCCCCATGCCCGCGCCATCGCCGGGCGGGCCGGCCTCGACGAGCGCATCCTGCTGCTGATCCGCTCGGTCGACGTGCCGGCCGAGACGCCGAAGCCTTCCGCCGCCGACGAGACGCGAAAAAGCCTGCGCGCGATGATGCGCCCGGCCAGCAACGCGCCGTCATTGCGCTGGGAAGGCGATCCTGGCGCCTACCGCAAGCTGCGCTCGGCCGCGCTCTCCGGCGCGCCGGCCGCGTTCCATGGCGCGCTTGCCGGCGCGCTCGCCATCGCGCCGGCCACGGCGCGCGCCATCGCCGACGACACCGATCCCGCCCGCCTCATCCTGGCGCTGCGGGCGCTCGATCTGCGCGCCGAGGAAGCCTTCCTCGTCATTCAGTGCCTGCGCCCGGTGCGCGAGCGCCGCGAGGTGGCGACGTTCCTTGCGGCATGGGAGGCCGTGGCGCAAGACGACGCGGCGCGGGTGGCGGCCGAGTGGCGCCGGCCCTCCGGCGCGCCCGCCCCTATGCCGAAGGCGTCGTGACGGCGACCAGCTCTTCGAAGACCCTGTCGTCCACTTCCAGCTCGATGATCCACAGATCGGGGTCGAAGCGCGTCTCGCGCGCGATGCGCTGCGCCACCTCGTCCCCGCTCGCGGCGTCGAGCACCTGCGTGAACAGCCGCTCCTGCGGCCGCGCCTCGTCGTAGCTCGCCTGCGGGGCCGGCGCATAGAGCGCGACCCCACCCATCCGGTCGCGCCGCAGGATCAGCACCCGCCTCGGCCGCTCCGCGCCGTTCCACCGCCGCGAAGCCGCCGGCCGAGAACGCCCGGCGCAGCACGGACGACACCCAGAGATCGGTGGTGACGCGCATGGCCGCGCTCAGTCGGTCAGGCCGATGTCGCGCATCTTGGCGTAGAGCGCCTGATCGGGCTCGCCCGTCTCCGGCAGGCCGAACAGCGACTGGAACTCGAGGATGGCCGCGCGCGTGCGCGCGCCGACGACGCCGTCGATCTCGATGCCCTCATTGCCGAAGGCGCGCAGGCCCGCCTGGATGCGCATCACCACCGCGTTTTCGGCGGCGTCGCCGCGCGGCGGCGCCGAGGAGGTCTCGATCAGGTCCGTGCCGGGCGAGCCCTGCGGCAGCGGCGGCGCGCCGGTGGCGCTGCGCGGCCGCGCGCCGAGCTGCGCGAGGAGATGGTCGTCGATCTCGGCCGAGGCCGAGAGGCCGACCATCTTGCGATAGGCCTCGATCGCCGAGCGGGTCTGCGGTCCGGTCAGGCCGTCGACCTTGCCGGAATAAAGGTTGAGGCCGGAGAGGATGCGCTGCACCTCCTCCACCACCGGGTCGCCGTTGGCGGCAGGCGCGGGCGCGGACACGGACGCAGGTTGCGCGGCGGCCGGCTCGGCGGTGTCGCGCGCGGCCAGCTTCTCGCGCTCGATGCGGATGATGGTCTCGACGGCTGCGGCGTCGACGGCCGCGTCGGCGGGCTGCGCCATCCTGTCCGCCGGCTCGAAAGCCGCCGGGCGCGTGGCGAAGAACGCGCTCGAATGGGCATGCGGCTGATACCACAGCGCATTCGCCCCGACATAGGAGAAGGCGACGGCGAATGCCGTCAGGCTGCCCACCGCCGCGCGGTTGCGCATGAGGAAGCCGGCCAAGCCGCCCGGTTCGTCGTCGAAGTCGCCTGCCGGCCTCCGGCTGTCACGCAATCTTGCGGAGCGCGGTGCCATATCGTTCTTCCCCTGTGCTGCCCGTTTCATTCCACACCGGCGCCGACCCCGCGCCGGGCCCCTCGGCCGGCAGGGCGACGGTGACCGTCGTGCCCAGCCCCGGCGCGCTTTCGATGCTCATGGTGCCGCCATGCAGCTTCACCAGCCCCTTGACCAGCGACAGGCCGAGCCCCGTGCCCTGGAACTGGCGCGTATAGTCGTTCTGCACCTGGACGAAGGGACGGCCGAGCCGGGCCAGATCCTCGTCGGCGATGCCGATGCCGGTGTCGTGGACGAAGATGCGCACCATGCCCTCGCCCGCCGAGGCGCTGACGCCGACCTGTCCGCCCGCCGGCGTGAACTTGACGGCATTCGAGACCAGATTGATCAGGATCTGCTGCACCGCGCGGCGGTCGCCCACCACCCTGCCGAGCCCATGCGGCACGTTCGCGGCCAGCGCCACGGCGCGCTCGCGCGCCTGCGGCTCCAGCATCGAGCAGCAAAGCTCGACCGCGTCGCGCAGCTCGAACGGCTCGATGGCGATGGGGTAGGAGCCGGCCTCGATCTTCGACACGTCGAGGATGGCGTTGACGACCGAAAGCAGATGGTTGCCCGCGTCGCGGATCAGCCCGACATGCTCGCCCTGCTTGGCGGTCAGCTCGCCCGAGATCGCGGGGTGGAGCAGCATGTCGGAAAAGCCGATGATGGCATTGAGCGGCGTGCGCAACTCGTGGCTGACGGTGGCGAGGAAGCGGCCCTTGGCGACCTCGGCGCTCTCGACTTCGCCGGCCGCGCGCGCCAGCGCCTCGCGCAGCTCCGCCCTCGCCCGGCCGTCGCGGACGAGCGCGGCGACCGCGCCGGCTGCCGCCGGCACCATCTCGACCTCGAACGGATGGTAGACGCCCGCCTCGCGCCCCTCGCGCGCCGGCATCCTGATCCGCGCCTCGCAGGCTGCGGCGCGGCCTTCGTCACGCACGCGGGAAGCGGCGCAGAGGAAGGAAACCCGGTCGGCGACGTGGATACGCTCGAACAGGCCGGTGCCGAGCAGAAGCTCGGGCTCCAGCCCGAATATGGCCCTCGCCTGCGGCGAGACGCTTTCCGCCTCGCCGGCGCGCGACAGCCGCACCACCACCGCGTCGAAGCCGGATTCGGGAAGGGCC
>DAOMOI010000049.1:0-2660 GCA_035444225.1 Aquamicrobium sp.
GTGCCGCCGATATACATGCCCGGCCTGCGCCGCACCGGCTCCAGCCCCTCCAGAACCTCGATGTCGGCGGCGCTGTAGCTGTCGCTCGCCTCGGCGCGCGCCGCCGGCCGCGCCTTCGCGGCGGCCACCAGCGGGTCGGGCACCGGCGCGCGGGGGGCGGCGGCGCCCATCGTCGAGAACAGGTCGTTGGAATCGGTCATGGGCCAGCGATGGGTTTCAAGCGAATCGGACTCTCATACTGCCAGCTTTGCCCTGTACGCAACACCCGTTCCGGTTCTGTTCGGGCGAGCGCCTCGGAGACTCCGTTTCGCCATGGATATTGATATCTCAAACATCAACATGTATATGGGTTTTATCCAAAGATGGAGAAAATCGAGATGGCGGCATGATCACCGGGGCACAGATGCGCGCGGCGCGGGCATTGCTGGGCATAGACCAGAAGGCGCTTGCCGACATGGCCGGCCTGTCGGTCCCGACCATCCAGCGGATGGAAACGAGCGGCGGCAATGTGCGCGGCGTGGTCGACAGCCTGGTCAAGGTCGTCGATGCGCTCGACCGCGCCGGCATCGAGCTGATCGGCGAGGAGGCGTCGAGCCAGGGCAAGGGGCGCGGCGTCCGGCTGAAGGACGTGGCGCCGGGCCGGGCAGGGGCCGACATTCCCGCAGGTCTGGCAAGGCGAAGGAAAGACTGAGGCGGACATGACGACCCATGCGGCGAGGCGCGGCCCGGCGGCGCCGGGATTCGCCGATCTCTTCACGCCGAAGCTGATAACGGTGCTGCGCGAGGGATACGGCCTCGCCAATTTCCGCGCCGACGCCATGGCCGGCCTGACCGTGGCCATCGTCGCCCTGCCGCTGTCGATGGCGATCGCCATCGGTTCGCTGGCGACGCCGGCGCAGGGCCTCTACACCTCGATCATCGGCGGCTTCCTAGTGGCCGCGCTCGGCGGCAGCCGCTTCCAGATCGGCGGCCCGGCGGGCGCCTTCATCGTGCTGGTGGCGATGACCGTGCGCGAGCACGGCATGGACGGCCTGATCCTCGCCACCATCATCGCCGGCGTCCTTCTGATGGCGATCGGCTATCTGCGGCTCGGCACCTATATCAAGTTCATCCCCTATCCGGTGACGGTGGGCTTCACCGCCGGCATCGCGGTGACGATCTTCTCCGGCGAGATCAGGAACCTTCTCGGCCTGCGCGTCGGCACGGCGGAGCCGGGGCCGCTCACCGAGAAGATACCGTTCCTGTGGGAAAATCTCGGCAACCTCACCCCGGCGGCGGTGGCGCTGTCGCTGGCCAGCATCGCGCTTCTGTCGTTCCTGCGCGCCGCGCGCCCGCGCTGGCCGGGCATGCTGATCGTCGTGGCGCTCGCGGCCGTCGTCACGGCCGGCTTCCAGCTGCCGATCCAGACCATCGGCAGTGAGTTCGGCGGCATCCCGCGCGCGCTGCCCGTGCCGGCCATTCCCGTCGTCACCTGGGAAAAGGTGGTGGCCGTCCTGCCCAACGCCGTCTCCTTCGCGCTGCTGGGCGCGATCGAATCGCTGTTGTCGGCCGTGGTCGCCGACGGCATGACCGGCCGCCGCCACCGCTCGAATTGCGAGCTGGTCGGGCAGGGGGCGGCCAACATCGCCAGCGGCCTGTTCGGCGGCATCTGCGTCACCGGCACCATCGCCCGCACCGCCACCAATGTCCGCGCCGGCGCGCACGGGCCGGTCGCCGGCATGATGCACTCGCTGTTCCTGCTGCTGTTCATCCTCGTCGCCGCGCCGCTCGCCAGCTACATCCCGCTCGCCGTCCTCGCCGCGGTTCTCGCCGTCGTCTGCTGGAACATGATCGAGCGGCGCGCCGTGGCGGCGCTGCTGACGAGTTCGCCCGGCGACGCGGCCGTGCTTCTCGCCACCTTCGGCATCACGCTGTGGAAGGGGTTGACGGAAGCCATCGTCGTCGGCTTCGCGCTCGGCTCCGTCCTGTTCATCCACCGCATGTCGCAGGCGACGACCGTGGAGAGCCACGCGCCGCTGGTGGCTGAGGACGTCGCCGACGACGCCTCGCGGGAGGCCTATGACGAGACCGCGCAGGCCGACACCGGCGTCGCGGTCTATCGCATATCGGGCGCCTTCTTCTTCGGCGCGGCCTCGACCCTCGGCGCGGTGCTCGACCAGATCGGCGCCGGCCACCGCAACCTCGTGCTCGACTTCTCGGCCGTTCCCTTCGTCGATTCTACCGGCGCGCAGGCCATCGACAGCCTCGTGGAAAAGGCCGAGGGCCGCCATGTCGGCGTCTATCTGACCGGCGTTTCGGCAGGGATAGCCAGGGAACTCGCCGCCCACGGCGTTCGCGCGCCGCGGGTCCGGATGGTGGCGACGGTGGAGAAGGCGCTCAGGGAAATCCACGGCGCCGGGCCCGGATAAAAGAAAGGCCGGACCGTTTCAGGCAGAAACGATCCGGCTTCCGTTCCGGCGCGACGATTGCCCTATCCCGCGCCGCCGGCGCGGCGGGGTTCGGGCGCGTCCTCGCCATAGTCGGCGACCGGCGGGCAGGCGCAAACCAGATTGCGGTCGCCGGCGACATTGTCCACCCGCGACACGGGCGGCCAGTATTTCGCCGCGAAGTCGGCGTCGCCGCCCGGGAAGGCCGCGACCGAGCGCGGATAGGCGTGGCTC
>DAOMOI010000049.1:2694-9741 GCA_035444225.1 Aquamicrobium sp.
GTCGTCCTTCGGCCATTCGCCGTGCTCGACCTTCGCCGCCTCGTCGGCGATGCCGATCATGGCGTCGATGAAACGGTCCAACTCGCGCTTGGGCTCGCTCTCGGTCGGCTCGACCATCAGCGTGCCGGCGACCGGCCACGACATGGTCGGCGCGTGGAAGCCGTAGTCGATCAGCCGCTTGGCGATGTCCTCGACGCCGATGCCGGAGCTTGCCTTGAGCACGCGGGTGTCGAGGATGCACTCATGCGCGACGCGGCCGTTCCTGCCGGCATAGAGCACAGGGTAATGCCCTTTCAGCCGCTCCGCGACATAGTTGGCCGACAGGATCGCCGTTTCGGTCGCGCGCTTGAGCCCGGCAGCACCCGTCATGCGGATATACATCCAGGTGATCGGCAGGATCGAGGCCGAGCCGAACGGCGCGGCCGACACCGCGTGGTCGCTGCCCAGCGCGACATGACCCGGCACGAAGGCCTCCAGATGCGCCTTGACGCCGATCGGCCCGATGCCGGGACCGCCGCCGCCATGCGGGATGCAGAAGGTCTTGTGCAGGTTCATGTGGCAGACGTCGGCGCCGAGGTCGCCCGGCCGCGCCAGCCCGACCAGTGCGTTCAGGTTCGCCCCGTCGAGATAGACCTGCCCGCCGTGGCTATGCACGGTGGCGCAGATGTCGCGCACGCCTTCCTCGAACACGCCGTGCGTGGACGGGTAGGTGATCATCAGCGCCGCCAGCCGCTCTGCATGTTGCGCGGCCTTGGCCTTCAGGTCCTCGACGTCGATGTCGCCGTTCTCGGTGCATTTCACCACCACCACGTCCATGCCGGCCATCGCCGCGCTGGCCGGGTTGGTGCCGTGGGCGGAGGAGGGGATGAGGCAGACGGTGCGCTGCGCGTCGCCGCGCGACAGGTGATAGCGGCGGATGGCGATCAGCCCCGCATATTCGCCCTGGCTGCCGGCATTGGGCTGGAGCGAGACGCCGTCGAAGCCGGTGATCTCGGCAAGCCATGCCTCGAGATCGTCGGTCATCGCCTTGTAGCCGGCCGAATGCGCGGCCGGCGCGAAGGGATGCAGGTTGGCGACGGAAGCCCAGCTCACCGGCATCATCTCGGCCGCCGCGTTGAGCTTCATGGTGCAGGAGCCGAGCGGGATCATCGCCCGGTCGAGCGCCAGGTCCTTGTCGGCCAGCCGGCGCAGATAGCGCATCATCTCCGTTTCGGAACGGTTCTCGTGGAACGCGGCTTGGCTGAGGAACTCCCTGCCGCGTGGGCTCCCGGGAATGGTGCTCGCAGCCTCGGCGGGCGCGCTCGCGCCGAACAGCGCGGCGATGGCCTGAAGGTCGCCTTCCGTCGAGGTTTCGTCGAAGGTCACGCCGACATGGTCGGCGTCGACCACGCGCAGCAGCAGGCCGGCGGCTTCCGCCTTGGCCGCGATCTCCTTCGCCTTGCCGGGAACGGGCACCGTCACCGTGTCGAAGCGCGCGCCGGCGAGGCTTAAGCCCGCCGCCAGCCGCTCGGCCAGTCCGTTCACGTGCCTCGCGATCGCCTGCAAGCCTTCCGGCCCGTGCCAGATGGCGTAGGCCGCGGCCATGTTGGCGAGAAGCGCCTGCGCGGTGCAGATGTTGGAGGTGGCCTTGTCGCGGCGGATATGCTGCTCGCGGGTCTGGAGCGCCAGCCGGTAGCCGGGGCGGCCATGCGCGTCGGTAGACTGGCCGACGAGGCGGCCGGGCATCAGCCGGGTCAGCTTGTCCGACACGGCGCAATAGGCAGCATGCGGCCCGCCATAGCCCATCGGCACGCCGTAACGCTGCATCGAGCCGACGGCGATGTCGGCGCCGAGCGCGGCAGGCGTGTCGGTCAGCACCAGCGCCAGCGGGTCGGCGACGAAGACGACGATCGCGCCGGCTTCCCTGGCTTTGGCGATTGCCGCGCCATGGTCGCCATAGATGCCGTGCGTGTCCGGCCATGCGACGACGAGGGCGGCGGTGTTCTCGCCGATCTCCTCCGCTCCGATGACGAGGCCGAGCGGATCGGCGCGGGTCCTGGCAACGTCGAGCACCTGCGGGTGAAGGTCGCCGGCGAGCACGATTTCGTTGCGCTTGTCGCGGTGGTGGCGAACCGCGATACCTATGGCCTCGGCCACGGCAGTCGCCTCATCGAGCAGCGAGGCCGACGCGACCGGCAGGCCGGTCAGCTCCGACACCAGCGTCTGGAAGTTGAACAGCAGTTCGAGCCGCCCCTGGCTGATCTCGGGCTGGTAGGGCGTGTAGGCCGTGTACCAGGCCGGGTTCTCAAACAGGTTGCGCTGGATGACCGGAGGCACGTGAACGCCATGATAACCCGCGCCAATAAAGCTCTTCAGGACCTTGTTCCGATTCATCTTTTCGGAAAGTTCGGCCAGCGCTTCCGCCTCGCTTGCCGGGGCCGGCAGGTCGAGCGCCCGGTCGAGCCGGATCGACTGCGGCACGGTCTGCGAGATCAGCGTCTCCAGCGACGGCACACCGAGCGCCGCCAGCATGGCGCGCGCATCGTCTGCGCCAGGGCCGACATGGCGGTCGATGAAACTTGGCTTCATATCATGGCTCATCGCGTGATCCTTCAGCCGATATGGGCCTTGTAGCCGGCCTCGTCCATCAGGGCTTCGAGCTGGCTTTCGTCGGAAACCGTCTGCTTCCACAGCCAGCCTGCGCCCTGCGCAGCGCTGTTGACCAGCGCCGGATCGGCGGTCAGCGCCTCGTTCACCTCAGTGACCTCGCCGTCGACCGGGGCGTAGACGTCGGAAGCCGCCTTGACCGACTCGACCACCACGGCCGCATCGCCCTTGGCCAGCGTCCGGCCTGCCTCGGGAAGCTCGACGAAGACGAGATCGCCCAGCTGCTCCTGCGCGTAATCGGTGATGCCGACGGTGGCGACGCCGCCCTCGACGGAGAGCCATTCGTGGTCTTCGGTGTAATAGATCGTGGCCATGCGGCTCATCCTTTGCGGTAGCGATGCTGCGTGAAGGGAAGGGGATGGACGGATATGGGAACGCGGTTGCCGCGCACCTCGGCGAACAGGGCGGCTCCGGCTTGCGCCAGCGGCACGGCGACATAGCCCATGGCGACCGGCGCGCCGAAGGACGGGCCGAACCCGCCCGAGGTGACACGGCCGACCGGCTTGCCCTCGGCGTCGAACAATTCGGCGCCGGCGCGCACCGGCTGGCGGCCCTCCGGCTTCAGGCCGACGCGCTTTCGGGCAGCGCCGGCGGCGATCGCGGATTTCAGCGCCTCGGCGCCGATGAAGCCGCCCGCCTCGCGCACCGGCTTGGCCACGGCCCACATCAGCCCGGCCTCCACCGGCGTGGTCTCGGCGTCGATGTCCTGCCCGTGCAGGCAAAGCCCGGCTTCCAGCCTGAGCGAATCGCGCGCGGCAAGGCCGATCCATTCGACGTTCTCGTCGGCAAGCAGCGCCTCGGCGAAGCTTTCAGCCTCGGCAAGCGGGATTGCCACCTCGAAGCCGTCCTCGCCAGTATAGCCCGAGCGGCTGGCGAACCAGCCTGCGCGCGGCTCGACGCCGTGCATGAAGGTGAGATGCCCGAGGGAAAGCCCCGCCTTTTCCAGCGCGGCTTCCGCCGCCGGGCCTTGCAGCGCGAGGAAAACGCGGTCCAGCGGCTCGACCTTCGCGTCGAAACCGCTCGCGATCTCGGTCAGCCGCGCGATGTCGGCCGCCGCGTTGCCGGCATTGGCCACGACCATGAAGCGCGTTTCGCCCAGCCGCGTGACGATCAGATCGTCGAGGATGCCGGCCGCGTCGTTCAACAGGAAAGTATATTTCGACTGGCTTTCCTCGAGCACCGCCGGGTTGAGCGGGCAGGCGCGCGCTAGCGCCGCCGCGGCCTGCGGGCCCGTGACGAGGATAAGCTTCATGTGCGAGATGTCGAACAGGCCGGCCTTCTCGCGGGTGTGGAGATGCTCCTTCAGCACCCCGAGCGGATAGGTGATCGGCATGTTCCAGCCGGCAAAGCCGCCGAAGCGCGCATTTGCGGCCTCGTGCAGCGCCTTCAACGGCAATTCGAGCAGGGTTTCGTTGGTGGTCGCAACCATCATTCCTCCAGAGCAGCACAGAT
Source organism: Aquamicrobium sp. (assembly GCA_035444225.1). Taxonomy (GTDB): domain Bacteria; phylum Pseudomonadota; class Alphaproteobacteria; order Rhizobiales; family Rhizobiaceae; genus Aerobium. Next base: position 6,793 of record DAOMOI010000049.1, read on the forward strand.
CGACCGCGACAAGCGGCAGACCGCGCCCCTCTGTCGGAAGCCTGAGAGACTTGGGACACCGGAACAGGCCCGGCGACCCTTACACCTTCGGCGCGGGGAGGATTTCTCCCCGACTTTCCAGAGCGTCTTGACCGGGCAACGGTTCTTTTGCCTGAGAGATTTCGGGCGATTTCCCCTTCGGCGGCAGCTTGAAGCTGCTCTCTCCCGCAACCCGGCAGGGCCTTGCGGCCCTTGACCGGCTCACTCCTAGCCGAAGACGCGGGCGCTGTCACCTGCCCCTCGTCAGCTCTCCCGCACGGACTGAAGCGCACGCCGCACGGCAAGGTCGAGCGCCGACAGGAAGGCCGAGCGGTCCCGGGCCGAGAAGCCGGGGTTGTAGCCCTTGATCTCGCCGGTCTCGCGCAGATGCTGCTTCAGGTCGCGCATCGCCACCGCCATGCCGATGGTCTGCGGCGTGAACGGCCGCCCGGTGGGGCCGATGACATGCACGCCCTTCTCGACCAGCCGCGCGGCGAGCGGCACGTCGGCCGTCACCGCGATGTCGTTGGCGGCGGCGTTTTCGACGATCCAGTCGTCGGCCGCGTCCGCGCCCTTGGCCACCACCACGTTGCGCACCATCGGGTCGCGCGAGGGCCGCAAGCCGCCATTGGAGACGAAGATGACGACGAGGCCGTGCCGCGCCGCGACCTTCGCCGCCTCGTCCTTGACCGGGCAGGCGTCGGCATCGACGTGAATCGCGGGCAGGCCCATGGAGGGGGTTCTCCGTTCTTGTATTGCCGGGGAAAGGTTCCAGTTTTCGGCGCCGCGATCAAGCGCGCGGGCTGGACATGGAAGGCGGGAAGCTGACAATAGCGGCAGATTCCCATGGACGAGACCGAAGCGATGGCCGGAACCCGCGACCCGATCCTGAAGGCGATGACGACGGCGGCCGCGCCTTCCGAGCCGGCCGCGCGGCTTTTCGTCCATCTGCGCGTCCATTCGGCCTATTCGCTGCTCGAAGGCGCGTTGCCGGTCGGCAAGATCGTCGGCCACGCGGTCAAGGACCGCGCGCCTGCCATCGCCGTCACCGACACCAACAATCTGTTCGGCGCGCTGGAGTTCGCCCAGAAGGCGACGAAGGACGGTGTCCAGCCCATCGTCGGCTGCCAGCTCGACGTCGCCTTCGATGATTCTTCCGGCGATTCGCGTTCCCATCAGCGCCGGCAAGGGCCGCAGGTGCAGCCGCTGGTGCTGATCGCGGCGACGGAAGAGGGCTACGCCAATCTCGTGCGCCTCGTCAGCCGCGCCTATCTCGACGTGCAGGCCGGCGGCCCGCCCCATGTCGAGGCCGCCTGGCTTGGTCCGCTGGCCGACGGCATCATCTGCCTGACCGGCGACGTGCGCGGTCCCATTGGTGCTGCGCTGAAGGCCGACCAGCACGGGCTGGCCGAAGCGCGGCTCCTGCAACTGAAGGACATCTTCGGCGACCGCCTCTATGTCGAGCTGCAGCGTTACCGGGGTCACGACAAGGCCGTCGAGGCCGGGCTGATCGACCTGGCCTATGCCCACGGCCTGCCGCTCGTCGCCACCAACGAGGCGTTCTTTCCCGCCCGCGACGACTATGAGGCGCATGACGCGCTGCTCGCCATCGCCGACGGCTCGGTGGTGGCGGTGGACGAGCGCCGCCGGCTGACCCCCGACCACTACTTGAAAAGCCAGGCCGAGATGACGGCCCTGTTTTCCGACCTGCCGGAGGCGATCGACAACACGGTCGAGATCGCGCGCCGCTGCTCCTACTTCCCGCAGACCCGCAAGCCGATCCTGCCGCGCTTCACCGGCGCCGATGCGGCCGATGCCGACGCCGCCTTGCAGGCCGAGGCCGACGAGCTGGCGCGGCAGGCGCGCGAAGGCCTCGCCGCGCGGCTGGCCGCCCACGGGCCCACGCAAGGCTATACCGAGGACGACTATCGCGAGCGGCTGGAATTCGAGATCTCCATCATCACCCGGATGAAGTTTCCCGGCTACTTCCTGATCGTATCGGACTTCATCAAATGGGCCAAGGCGCACGATATTCCGGTCGGGCCGGGGCGCGGCTCGGGCGCGGGTTCCCTCGTCGCCTATGCGCTGACCATCACCGACGTCGACCCCCTGCGCTTCTCGCTGCTGTTCGAGCGCTTCCTGAATCCCGACCGCGTGTCGATGCCCGACTTCGACATCGACTTCTGCCAGGACCGCCGCGAGGAGGTGATCCGCTACGTGCAGGGCAAGTACGGCCGCGACCAGGTCGGCCAGATCATCACCTTCGGAACGCTTCAGGCGCGCGCCGTGCTGCGCGACGTGGGCCGCGTACTCCAGATGCCCTATGGGCAGGTCGACCGGCTGTGCAAGATGGTGCCGGCCAACCCCGCCAACCCTGTCAAGCTCAAGGACGCCATCGAGGCCGAGCCGCGCTTTGCCGAGGAGGTCGAGAAGGAGCCGGTGGTGCAGAACCTGCTCGACACGGCGATGAAGCTCGAAGGGCTCTACCGCCACGCCTCGACCCACGCCGCCGGCATCGTCATCGGCGACAGGCCCTTGTCAGAGCTGGTGCCGATGTATCGCGACCCGCGCTCGGACATGCCGGTCACCCAGTTCAACATGAAATATGTCGAGCAGGCCGGGCTGGTGAAGTTCGACTTCCTCGGGCTGAAGACGCTGACCGTGCTGGAAACCGCCGTGAAGCTCATCCGCCGCAAGGGCGTCGACATTGATCTCACGCGCATCCCGCTCGACGACCCCGACACCTATTCCATGCTGTCGCGCGGCGAGGTGGTCGGCGTGTTCCAGGTGGAATCGGCCGGCATGCGCAAGGCGCTGATCGGCATGAAGCCCGACCGCATCGAGGACATCATCGCGCTGGTCGCGCTCTATCGCCCCGGCCCGATGGAGAACATCCCCACCTACAACGCCCGCAAGCACGGCGAGGAGGAG